>NZ_JBHUIY010000029.1:0-44923 GCF_042683125.1 Phaeospirillum tilakii | reverse complement strand
GGCGGCGGGCCGGTGGCGCGGTGCGGCGGCTCGGCCGGGGCGGCGGCGGCGGCGGCGGCGTCGTCCGCCGCCAGCAGCCGGTCGAGCGCCGCCAGCATCGGGGTCGGATCGTCGCCGGCGGACGCGGCGGCGACGTCGTCCCGCCACGCGGTGTCGTCCTGGCCCAGCGCCCGCAGGATCGCGCCGACGCCGCGTCCGATCGCGGCGATGCGGCCGGGCTGCGTCTCGGCCCCGGGCAGGCCGAGGCCGAAACGCTGGCCTTCGAGCAGCGCCCGCGCCAGCGGCGGCAGCACTCCGGCCGGCCCGGCCCCGGCCGGGGCGACGGCGGCCCCGGTGGCGATGGTCTCGATCAGGGCGGCGATCCAGCCGGGGACCGGGGCCGGCGCCGCCAGCACCAGATCGAGCCAGCGCAGCGCCGAGGCGATCAGCAGATGGCCGCCGGTCAGTTCGCGCAGCGCCGTCACGATCCGCCGCAGCCCGTCCCAGTCGGCGGCGGCCAGCAGCGGGCGGGCGGCGGCGAGGAAATCCTCGCGCACCGGCCCGGCCTCGCCGTCGTCTCCGGCGGCGCCGGCCGGCACGATCAGAGTTTCGGGAGCGACCGGGGCCAGGGCGACCTGATCGAGGACGTAGCGGAACAGCGTCTCGACCTGTTCGGGCGGGGCGGCGACCAGCGCCCGCAGCCGCAGCCGGCAGGCATAGGGATCGAACTGGTCGGCCGGCGGCCAGCCCTCGGGCGCCTCGATCGCCAGCGCGATCAACTCGGGCAACTGGCGGAACAGATTGACCGGATCCTCGCCGCTGAAGAAGCAATCCTCGACCGGGCGGTATTCGAGCGCGGTCAGCGGCGCGCCGGCCAGGGCGCGGGCGACGGCGGCGTGGCGGTCAGGCTCGGGCAGGGCGGCGACCCAGCCGAGATCGGTGGCGGCGGCGGCGGCCGGGGCGGCGGCGGTCTCGGTTTCGGCCGCGGCGGGCAGGGCGGCGCGCAGGGCGGTGGTGGTGGCGTGGGCGACGTGGTCGGCGTCGGCCGGCAGCGCGCCGGCGCTCTCGATGTCGTCGAGCCACGCCCCCATCCGGTCGAGCGCGTCGAGCAGCAGATCGACCAGCGCCGGGGTGAGGGCGAGCTGGCCGTCGCGCACCGCGCTCAGCACGTCCTCGGCGACATGGACCATCCGGGTGAAGGCGGCGAAATCGAACAGCCCGACCGAGCCCTTGAGGGTGTGGACGGCGCGGAACACCTCGTTGATCGCGGTGTCGTTGCCGGGGTGGCGTTCGAGGTCGAGCAGGCCGCCGGCGGCGGCCTGGAGCAGGTCGCGCGCCTCGGCGACGAAGCGCAGCAGCAGCGGCGCGCTCATGATTTTCGTCCCGTCATCAGCCGGGCCACCTCGACCAGCTCTTCGGGCGCCACCGGCTTGACCAGATAGAAATTGGCCCCGGCGGCATAGGCCTTGTCGCGGTCGTGCGGCCCGGCCTCGGTGCTGATCATCACCGCCGGCACGTCGCGCACCGCCGGGTCCTGCCGCACCGTGCGCAGCAGGGTGTAGCCGTCCATCTTCGGCATGTTGACATCGACGATCAGCAGGTCGAACGGCTCGGCCAGCACCCGGTCATAGCCCTCGCCGCCGTTGGCCGCCTCCTCGACGGTGAAGCCGGCGGCGTCCAGCAGGCTGCGATAGAACAGGCGCATGGTCAGGCTGTCGTCGATCACCAGGACGCGGGGCGGGAGCGGGGCGGCGGGCGGCGTCATCGTGGTCACTCCCACGGCTTCTGATAGAGGATGGTGTCGCCGAACCGGCGCGGCGTGAAGATCGGCGAGATCCGGCTCATGCTTTCGGAATGGCCGAGAAAGACGAAGCCCCCCGGCGCCAGCGCCTCGTAGAACATCTCGACCGTCTCGCGCCGGGCGGCATCGTCGAAATAGATCAGCATGTTGCGGCAGAAGATCACGTCGAGGTCGCGGAAGCGCGCGGTCTGGGTCCGGTCGGTGACGTTGCAGAGGGAAAAATCGATCGAGTGGCGCAGTTCGTCGCAGATCTGATAGGCGCCTTCCTCGCGCCGGCTGAAATAGCGGTCGATCCAGCCGGGCGGCACCCGCGACAGCGAGCGCGGCCCGAACAGCCCGGCCCGGGCCTTGGCCAGGATCCCGCTGTCGATGTCCGAGGCCAGGATCTCGATGTCCCAGGCATCGGCCTGGCCCCAGCGTTCGAGGATGATCAGCGCGATCGAATAGGGCTCCTCGCCCGACGAGCAGGGCATCGACCAGATCCGGATCGGCCGGCCGGGGCGGCGGGCGCGGGTCAGGCTGGGCAGCACCTCCCGCACCAGGGTGTCGAACTGATAATCCTCGCGCAGGAAATAGGTCTCGTTGACCGTCATCGCGTTGACCAGACGCTGCAATTCCTCGCCCGAGGCCTGGAAGCGCAGAAACTGGAAATAATCGCGGAAGCTGGTCGCGCCGGTCTTCAGAATCGCGTCCTGCAACCGGCGCTCGACGTAATACTTCTTGGCTTCGATGAAATGGATGCCGGTCTTGCGATAGAAGAATTCGCAGAACTTGGCATATTCGACGTCGGTGACCGCCGGCTGGACCGGGTCGGCGCGGAGCGGCAGGGTCATCGCTCAGCTCCCCCGGATGCGGTGGATCGCGGTCTCGACCGCGAAGGTGAGGAAGGCATTGTCGGGAAACCGCTCGCGCAGGGATTCGAGCGCGGGGATCGCCGCCGGGGTGCCGGCCTCGGCCAGCCCGTCCACCGCCGCGGCGCAGATGTTGGGGTGGGGGTCGTGGCGGATCACCCGCAGCAGCCAGTCTGGGGCCTCGTGATGGGGCAGTTCGCTCAGGATGTTGACCGCGAACAGGCGGACATCGTCGTCGGGGTGGTCGAGCAGGGTCTCGACATGGGGGCTGAACGCCGCCGGCAGCGCGGCCAGCACCTCGACCGCGCCGTTGCGCAGGGCGGCGTCGTCGCTGCCGAGCAGGGCCACCAGGCGGCCGGTCACCACCGGGCCGCCGATGCGGATCAGGCTGGACAGGATCATCGCCCGCACGCTGGGGGCGGGTTCGATTTCGAAGCGGTCGCACAGCGCCGCCGCCGCCTCGGGATGGTCGGCCAGGGCGCGGGCGGCGGCGCGGCGGCTGGCGGGGGCGGGGGCGGCCAGCGCCGTCAGCCATCCGCTCAGCGACGGGGCGGCGGCGTCCGGCGACGGCGCGGTTTCCGGTGTGGTCGGGTCAAGCCTGACGAGTCCCACGGCGTGTCTCCCCGGCTGGTGGCAGCCATTCGCACAATTGGGCGCCGATCCGCCCCGCCGGCAGCACCAGACTGGCCCCGCCGCGCTTCACCAGTTCCCCCGGCATGCCGAAGATCACGCAACTCTCCTCGTCCTGGGCGATGGTGCGCCCGCCGCGCCGGTGCAGTTCGGCCATCGCCTGGGCGCCGTCGTCGCCCATCCCGGTCAGCAGCACCCCGATCAGCCGTTCCGGCGGCAGGGCCTGCATCGCGCTTTCGACCAGCCGGGAGACGCTCGGATGCCACAGATACTGGCCGCCGGCCGGCAGCGGATTGATCACCGGCCGCGACAGGCGGCGGCCGATCACCAGATCGGCGTCGCCCTTGGCGATGTAGATCACCCCGGGTTCGAGCGGCATCTGGCCCGCGGCCTCGACCACCGTCATCCGGCAGATCGCGTCGAGCCGGCGGGCGAACACCGAGGTGAAGCTGCCCGGCATGTGCTGGGCCACCAGCACCGGCCAGGGGAAACCCTCCGGCAGGCGGGGCAGGATCTCCTCCAGCGTGCCGGGGCCGCCGGTCGAGACCCCGATCAGCACCGCCCCGATCTCGCCCGGGGGCAGCGCCGCCAGCGTCGCCGCCCGGCCCTCGCGCCCGCCCTCGCGCCGGGGGTCGCGGCTGGCCCCGAGCGAGCGGACCCGTCCGCTGAGGCCGATGCTGCGGCGGATGCGGGCGCGGGCGGCGGCGGCGACCTTGTCGCGGATCTCGCGTTCGATCCGGCCGACATTGAGCGAGATGGTGCCGTCCGGCTTGTGGATGAAATCGACCGCGCCGAGCGCCAGCGCCTCGAAGGTGACCTCGGCCCCCCGCTCGGTCAGCGACGACACCATCACCACCGGCTTGGGCCGGGTCGCCATGATCCGCGACAGGCAGGTCAGCCCGTCCATCTCCGGCATGTTGATGTCGAGGGTGATCACGTCGGGATCGAACTCGACCAGCGCCGCCAGCGCCTCGGCGCCGTTGCGGGCCAGCATCACCTCGTGGCCCTCGGACTCCAGCACCTCGCGCAGGTGGCGGCGCATCAGGGCGGAATCATCGACGATCAGGACCCGGGGCATGGCGGGGTTCCTCGCGGCGCCGGGGTCAGACGACGGCGCGGCGGGCCGCCGCCAGTTCGCCGCCATCGAGCAATTGTTCGACGTCGAGCAGCAGGATCATCCGGTTCTGCCGCTCGATGTTGGCGACGCGGCGGACCAGCCGCTGCTGTTCCTCCGACAGCGCCGGGGCCGGGCCGATCGCCGAGGCGGGGATCCGCAGCACCTCGGACACCGCATCGACGATGAAGCCGGTGCGCAGGCCGCCGATGGTGTAGACCATGATCCGCTGGCGGTCGCTGCGCTCCATCGCCGGCAGGCCGAAGCGGCGGCGCTGATCGACCACCGGCAGCACCACCCCGCGCAGATTGACCACCCCCTCGATGAAATCGGGGGTCTTCGGCACCCGGGTCAGCTCGTCGGGGACGCGGACGATCTCCTGCACCGCCTCGATCGGCACCCCGAATTCCTCGTTCATCAGGCGGAAGGCGACGAACTGCTCCTCGTCGTCGCTGCGGGCGGCCCGATTGCGGTCCTCCTCCTCGGCCATCGCCTGTTCCTCCTCCCTGGCGGCGCCGGCCACCCGGCGCAGATCCTCGCGACTGAACATCGTCTCGGCCGACAGGATCGACACCAGCCGCCGCCCGTCCTGGAGGCGGCAGATCGCCTCGATCTCGCCCAGCGCCCCGTCGCGGGCCAGCAGCGGCGGCACCGGATCGATCACCGCCCGGCCGACCCGCAGCACTTCCTTGACGCTGTCCATCACCACCCCGACCGCGGCGCCCGGCCCGGCCCCCTCGACCGCCACCACCACGATCTTGTTGGCCTCGCCCAGTTCCTGCGGCGGCAGGCCGAACAGCTCGCGCAGCGACACCAGCGGCAGCAGCCGGTTGCGCAGGGTCATCACCCCCAGCACATGGCGCGGCGTGTTGGGCATCTCGGTGATCTGGCCGGGGATCTGGACGATCTCCTGCACCCGCTCGATCGGCAGGGCGTATTCCTGGCCGGCGACCTCGAAACTGACCAGCTGGCTTTCCTCGCCGGTCGCGGTGGTGGCGGCGTCGTCTGCCGCCGCCGCGCCGCCGCCGCGCGGCTCGCCCGCGCCGGTCCGGCCCGCGCCGAGGGCGGCGAACTCGCGCCCGACCACCCGGGCGGCGTCGAGCACCATCACCATCGGCTCGCCGTCGGCGGCCTTGATCATCCCGGTCAGCAGATCGGTATCGACCGTGCCCTGGATGGTGTCGGCGGTCTCGATCCGGCCGGGCTCGACGCTGACGACGTTGGCGACCCGATCGACCACCAGCCCGACCGGCCTGCCCTGATCGAGCACCACCACCCGGGTCGAATCGTCATGGGCGATGTCGTCGATGCCGAAGACGTGGCGCAGCCGGATCACCGGCAGCACCGAGCCGCGCAGATTGGCCAGCCCCTCCAGCGCCGCCGGGCTGAGCGGGACGCTGACCACCTCGGGCATGCGGATGATCTCCTGCACCTCGGCCAGCGGCACCGCGAACATTTCCTGTTCGACGTGAAAGATCACGAACTGCCGTCCGTCGGCGGCGCTGTCGCCGCCGGCGGGGGATTCCCCGGCCGGGGGCGGCGGGGCCGCCGCCTCCTGGGCCACGATCTCGGACATGGCGACTCTCCTCGGCGGGGGGCGGGATCAGGCGCCGGCCTGCAATTCATCGGCGAGCGAGGCGATCTCCTCGATCGCGGCGGCCAGTTCCTCGGCCCCCTTCGATTGCTGCCGGGCGGCGCTGGCCGCCTCGGTGCTGGCGCGGGAGGATTGCTGGGCGGCGGCGGCGATCTGCTCGACCCCGGTCTGCACCTCCTTGACCACCCGGACGATCTCCTCGGCCCCGGACAGGATCTCGCGGTTGCCGTCGAGCACCACCGCCATGTCGCGGGCGGTGGCGTCGAGATCGGCGGTCAGCGCCTTGTTCTTCTCGACCTCCAGCGCGGCGGCGGCGGCGATTTCCTCGAGGTCGCGGCGGACCGCGCCGATCTGGTCCTGGATCGCCTTGACGGTGTCCTTGATCCGTTCGGCGTTCTCGGCCGAGTCGCGGGCGAGGTTGCGGATGTCGGTCGAGACCACCGCGAAGCCCTTGCCGAACTCGCCGGCCCGCGCCGCCTCGATCGAGCCGTTGACCGCCAGCATGTTGGTCTGGATCGACACGGTGGTGATGGCATCGACGATCTTGTCGATGCGGCGGCTGACCTGTTCGAGCGAGGCCATCTGTTCACGGCTCTGCCGGCTGGCCTCGACCGATTGCTGGACTCCAGCGATCAGGCTGTCGATCGCCTGCTTGTTGCCGTCGAGCAGGGTCGCGATCGCCTCGCCCTTTTCCACCGCCGCGCGGGCGCGGCTGGAGGAGACCTGGGCCCCCTTCTCGATCTGGGCGATCGCCGCCGAGGATTGGTGGGTGGCCGAGCCCTGCTGCTGGGTGCCCTTGAGGATCTGGTCGAGCGCGACCAGGATCTGGGCGGCGGCGCGGTTGATCTCCTCCACCGCCGAGGACAGTTCCTCGGCCGCCGAGGCGACCTCCTCGCTGCTCTTGCCGATGTCGGTCGAGTTCTTCAGCTCGTCGGCCAGTTCCGACAGTTCCTGCGCCGCCTGTTCCGACTGGGACAGGGCCAGCGCCTGTTCGTCGATGGTCTTGAGCGATTCCTGACAGGCCGCGCTCTGCTCCTCGGCGGCGGCGGCGATCACTTCCGATCCCTTCTGCGCCTCGCGCGAGGCGGTGTCGGATTCAAGGTTGGCCTTGGCGATCTCGCGGCAGCCCTCGGCGATCTCGGCCATGTCGTCGCGGATCTGGCCGAGCTGGGTGGTGATCTGCTGGCCTTTTTCGACCTCCTGGCGGGCGGTGACGGCCGAGGCGTTGATCCCCTCGGCGATCACCTTGACCTCGCGCTGGATCTGGGCGATCAGGTCCTGGATGTCGCGCGCGCTCTTTTCCGAGGTTTCGGCCAGGGTGCGCACCTCGTCGGCGACCACGGCGAAGCCCTTGCCGTGCTGGCCGGCCCGCGCCGCCTCGATCGCGGCGTTGAGGGCGAGCAGGTTGGTCTGGTCGGCGATCCGCGCCACCGCCTTGACCACCTCGGAGATCGCCGCCGCCTGCCGCTCCAGCTCGTCGACCATCTTGACCGAACTGAGCTGACGCTCCGCCGCCCGGCCGATCGCCTGGATCGAATTGGTGATCTGGCCGGAGATGTTGGAGATCAGTCCTTGCAGCGCCTCGGTCTTGGCCAGCGCGCCCTCGGCGTTTTCCTTGGCCCGGCCGATCAGCCCGGCGCCGTGATTGACCGCGCGCAGCGATTGCTGGGCCGCGCCGGCGGCTTCCTCGGCGCCCGAGGCGATCTGTTCCGAGGCCTTGCGCAGTTCCTCGGCGGCGGCGGTCGCCTCGGCGATGCCGCTGGCCAGCTGCGAGGTGGCGGCGGCGATCCGTTCCGCCGCCTTCTGCTGGCGGGCGAAGGTGCGCGCCTTGCGTTTCTGCGCCTCGGCCAGCAGGCGGCCGCCGCTGGCGGCGGCGCCGTCCCCGCCCGCCGCGCGCGGGGCCGCTCCGGTCGTGCCGACCTGTGTCTTCTTCACCAGGGCCATGATCGATCCCTTCCTGTTGCTGCCGCGGTCCCGCCCGGAGGGACCGTCACCCCGTCGCGATCGGATAAGCCGCGCCACGCCCGGCTTGTGCGCGGGCTGGCGCATACTTTAGGTGGTTCGATGCGGCCCATAGTGACATGCCCTATGGGCTAAATGCAAATGCGCATCCCAGGCGACCAGCCAACCACTAACAAAAAGGCCGGTCAGGGCATATCTTAAGGATGTGTTGGGCGCGGGTGCCCTCGGGTTGGATCGGCGCGTGGGCGGAAAGGCGGGCGGGTGAGCAGACTGTCGGCATGGCGCAACAACATCGGGATGGCGCATCGGCTGGTGATCGCCGTGGTGCTGGCCAGCCTGTTCGTGATCGCCGGGGCCTCGACCTCGGCCTGGCGCAGCCACCAGCAGTACCGGCATCAGGTCGAGGTCGATACCCGCAACCTTTCCAAGATCGTCGAGAAATCGGTCAGCGACACCTTCACCCTCAACGAACTGGTGCTGATCGCGCTGGCCGACAACATCGTCGACGGCCCGGCCGAGCCCGAGGCGATCATCGCGCGGACCGAGCGGCTGGTGCGGGCGATCAAGGCGCGCTACCCCAAGATCGACGGCCTGAGCTTCATCGATCGCGACGGCCGGATCCTGTTCCGCAACGACGCTCCGCCCGACCGCGACTACAGCATCGCCGATCGCGACTATTTCATCCTCGCCCGCGACGGCGACGGCGAGACGGTGTTCGGCGGGCCCCATCTCGGCCGGGTCAGCGGCAAGGCCTCGCTCTACATGGCGCGGCGGGTGACCGACGCCGACAACCATTTCCTCGGCGTGGTCAGCGCGACCATTCTGCTCGACGACATTCAGGCCTTCCTCGCCACGGTCGATGTCGGCCCCCAGGGCGGGATCAGCCTGCGCGATGCCGGGATGGCGATCCTGGTCCGCCATCCCGATCCCGGCGGGCGGTTTCGCGGCAACCGGACGGTGTCGAAGGAACTGATCGAACTGATGGCCTCGGGTGCCGCCGAGGGCGGCTACCACAGCGGCACCACCTGGGACGGCACCGCCCGCGCGGTTTATTTCAGCCGGGTCGGCGCTTATCCGTTCTATGTCAATGTCGGCATCGGCGACGCCGATTACCTCGACACCTGGCGCCGGCAGACGGTGATCTCCGGCCTGCTGGCGGTCACCTTCGTCCTGCTCAGCACGTTGTGGGCGGTGTCCTACTACCGCAACTGGCGGATGGGGCAGGCGGCCGACGCCGCCGCCCTGTCCAGCGTCGAGCAACGCTTCCGGCTGGCGATGTCGGCCACCAATGACGGGGTGTGGGACTGGGACGTCCGCGCCGGCACCACCTATTACAGCCCGAGCTATTTCCGCATGATCGGGCTGCGGCCCGACGCGCTGGCCGGCGACGCCCGCCGTCAGGCCGAGCTGATCCATCCCGACGATCTCGATCAGGTGCTGGCGGCCAATGCCCGCTGCATCGACCATGGCATCGATGAATACGCGCTCGAACTGCGGATGCGCACCGCGGACGGCGGCTGGAAATGGATCCTGCGCCGGGGCCAGGTGGTCGAGCGCGACGCGGCGCGGCGGGCGACCCGGATCATCGGCACCCATGTCGACATCACCCCGCTGAAGGAGGCGATGCTGCGCGCCGCCGACGCCCTGCGGGTCAAGGACGAGTTCCTGGCCCATATGAGCCACGAGATCCGCACCCCGATGAACGGCGTTCTCGGCATGCTCAACGTGGTGCTGCTGAACGATCTGCCGGCGGCGGTGCGGTCCCAGGTCGAGTCGGCGGTCCGGTCGGCCGGGCGGCTGCTCGGCATCCTCAACGGCATCCTCGATCTGTCGAAGATGGAGGCCGGCCGGGCCGAGATCGCCGCGATCCGCTTCGACCTCGACGAGGTGCTGGCCCAGGCGGCCGAGACCTTCCGCTACCGGCGCGAGGAAAGCGGCCTGACCCTGCGGATCGAGCGTCCGCCCGAGGTGCCGCGCCACCTGATCGGCGATCCGCTGCGGATCGGCCAGATCGTCGGCAACTTCCTCAGCAACGCCATCAAGTTCACCACGCGCGGCGGGATCGTGGTCGAGGTCTCGGTTCCCCCGGAGCCGGCGCCGGAGCCGGGGCGGGAAATCCTGCTGCGGATCGCGGTTACCGACAGCGGCCGTGGCCTCGGCCGCGAGCAGCAGCAGCGCCTGTTCCAGCCGTTCGAACAGGCCGGCCTGCCGGCCGGGCACCAGTTCGGCGGCACCGGGCTCGGTCTCGCCATCTGCCGCCGGCTGGCGGCGCTGATGGGCGGCGAGACCGGGGTGGACAGCGCGCTGGGCGCCGGCAGCACCTTCTGGTTCACCGCCCGGGTGACGGTGGCCGATCCGGCGGCGGCGAGCCCGGCCGCCACCGACCCCGGCATCGATCTGCTGCTGCTCGACGGCACCCGGGTGCTGCTGGTCGAGGACGATCCGACCAACCAGATGGTCGCGCTCGGGCTGTTGCGGGCGGTGGGGGCGCGGGTCGATGTCGCCGACGACGGCGCCAGCGGGGTCGAGATGGCCCGGCGGGGCGATTACGAGATCGTGCTGATGGATGTGCAGATGCCTGGGCTCGATGGCCTCGCCGCCACCCGGCTGATCAAGGCCGACCCCCGGCTGGCCGACCTGCCGGTGATCGCGATGACCGCCAACGCGCTCGATCGGCAGCGGCAGGATTGCCTTGAGGCCGGGATGGACGATTTCGTCGCCAAGCCGTTCGAGCCGGGCGAACTGTTCACCCTGATCCAGAAATGGGTCACCGGGCTCGGTCCGGCCGAGGCCCAGGGGCTTCAGGCGATGGTGGCGGACGACCAGGGTGATTGTCCGCCGCTGGGGGCGATTCCCGGGCTCGACGTGCGGGCCGGGCTGCGCCACCTGTCGGGGATGCGCCGGCTTTACCGCGACGTGCTCGGCAAGTTCGCCCGCCAGCACCGCCACACCGCCGCGACGGTGCGGCAGGAGCTGCTGGCCGGACGGATCGATCAGGTGGCGGCGGCGGCGCATACCCTGAAGGGGCTGGCGGCGACCCTCGGCGCGACGGCGGTGCGCGCGGCCGCGCTCGAGATGGAGGATCACGCCCGCCGTGGCGACGGCGCCGGCTGCGCCACCGCCCTCGACCGGCTGGAGGCGGAGATCACGGCGTTGATCGCGGCGATCGAGGCGGTCGGGGTGATCGGCGGCGACGCCCCCGCCGCGAGCGACGCCGCTGCCGGCTGAGGGTATGGACTCCGGCCGGTCCGGGTTGATTGTCCCGGCAAAAATGACCATCTCCCTAACCAAAGAGCCGACCATGCCCATCGGGATAGGACAGATTTCCGCAATGCGCGCCGTCCCCTCCGCCCTCGATTTTCACCGTGCCCCCGCTGCCGTCGGGGAGGGAGCGGACGCGCCGGCGCGGTCGCTCCGCCACGATTGGCCATGGGTGGCGCTGGCGCTGGCGACGGTGCCCGGGGCCGAACTGGCGCTGGCGGTGCTGCCGCCCCTGCCGGCCGGGGCGGCGCTGGCGCTGCGCCTGCTGGCGCTGGCGGCCGGCCTCGTTCCGCTGCTGCTGGCCCGGCGGGCGGCCCCGGCCCCGGCGCCGCTCCGGGACGATGCCCTTCCGGCGGCGGTGCCCGCGCCGCCCGCCGCCGTGGGCGCGGCCGAGTACGATCCGTTCTGCTGCGGGGTCTGCACCGCCGAGAAGATCCGCTATTTCGGCGATTTCTCGAAGGTGATGGAGCAGGAAACCGCCCGGGTGATCGAGATTTCCAGCGTCAACGCCCATGAGCTGATGGAAGGGCTGGGCGAGGTGCAGAGCGGCCTGCTGCGGCTGGTGGACTACATCGCCAGCAGCGGCACCGGCGATCAGGTGGCGCGGATGGTCGAGCAGACCGAGGCCCAGCTCGCCCACAGCCAGACCCTGATCAGCGCCCTTGCCGCCGAGCGGCAGCGCGACGTCCAGGTGGTGCAGGGGCGGGTGGCGCAGGTCGGTCAGGTCGTCTCCCATCTCGGCTCGACCGTCGACAGCGTGCGCGCCCTGGCCCGGCAGACCCGGATGCTGGCGCTCAATGCCAAGATCGAGGCGGTGCGGGCCGGCGCCGCCGGGGTCGGGTTCGCCGTGGTCGCCGACGAGGTCGGCGCGCTGTCGCAGGAATCCGACCGGGCGGCGGTGGCGATCGGTGCCGGCATCGCCCAACTGGAACAGGCGATCAGCGACACCCTCACCTCGATCGTCGGCGACCGCGTCGCCAAGGAGGAGGAGGGATTCGCGGTGATCGCCGCGGCGATGGGCGAGCTGTCGCGCAACCTGCGGACGCTGATCGAGCACCAGGGCGAGACCATGGCCCAGGTTCACCGCGAGAACGAGGCGATGGCCCGTCCGATCATGCGGATGATCGGCTCGATCCAGTTCCAGGACGTGGTCAAGCGCCGGCTCGACGGCCTGGCCGGCTGTTTCGCCGAGATCTCGCGGGGGATCGAGGCGGCGGTGATCGAGATGTCCGAATCCGCCTCGATGGGGCTCGAGGAGAGCAACGCCCTCTATCGGGCCCGGATCGACGGGCTGGTGCGCGACGTGCTGTCGCGGCTCGAACCGCCCCCGCCGGAAACCGGCACCCAGACGATCGAGCTGTTCTGATTTCCGCCGCCGCCATTTTTTCGAGGAACGCCATGACCGACGGATGCAGCCGCGTCATCATCGCCGAGGACAATCACATCCTGCGGGAAATCATCGCCAAGGGGCTGGGCTGGCTGGGGTCGTGGGAGATCGTCAAGGTCTCCGGCGGGGCCGAGGCGCTGGCGGCGCTGGCCGGGCCGGGCGCGGTGCTGGCGATTCTCGACTGGAAGATGGAGGGCGGCGACGGGCTCGACTGCGCCCGCCGCATCCGCGCCGGCGAGAACGGGATCAACCCCCGCCTGCCAGTGGTGCTGGTGACCGCCGCCGGCGACGAACTGACCGAGACGATGGTGCACGCGGCCGGGATCGACGTGGTGCTGCGCAAGCCGTTCACCCTGGTCCAGTTCCAGTCGGCGGTGCGACGGCTGCTGGCCTGAAATCAGGCTGCGGGGATTGGACCCGAGCCCCGCAGCAGCCTCAAGCGTAGGGGGGGCAGCGCCTCTTGGCTTTGGCAGCCACAAGGGGCGGCCCCTTGGACAGAGCCAAGCTGCGATGAGTTTCACCTGCCGCAGCTTGGTATGATGCCCTACCGGTCGGGACTCGAACCGCCCCTGATGTTGACCTGCCAGCCCGGGCGCCGGTTGAGTTCCAGCATATCTGCATGAAGAGCCCCAACGAGTCCCTTCACCGGCCGGGCGGTATCGCGACGCAGTGCCTCGGATTGTCGGGCTAGGATCGTGATGACAAGGAACAACACGATCACGTCAATGTTGAAGGGGGTTGAGACGGTTTCCCCGAAGAATCGAACGCAATAAACAGCAAGAATGCTGAACCAAAGCGGCGCGATGCGGGAGGAGGACATCGTTGCACAGGCCCAGGCCCGCTTCAGCGAGACCGTCAGCAGGGTCAGGAACGTCGTCAGGCCGACCATGCCTGTATCTACGGCGAATTCGATGAATTGCTGATGAAAATGAAAGCCGCGCCCATCGGTTTGTCCCATCTGGAGAAGTAGGGAAAAAGCCGAGTTGGACTCCCCTACCCAGAACGAACGGTAGCCAAGACCGAACAGAGGGGATCCGGCGAACAGATCCAGTCCCTTGGCCCACAGGATGGTCCGGCCGGTGATGGTGGAACTCTTGCCCAGTGCCTTCATTACGGCATTGAACAGATCATTCCAGAAATCGAGAATTCCCAGCAACAGCACCGGGCCGGCCACCAGGGTCACCAGGACCACTCCCCGTCGCAGAGCGGGGAAACGACGCAGCATGCTGATGGCGAGGAACAGGGACAGGGCGAGCGCCAGCGAGATGACGGCGGTGGCGGCGTGGAGGCTGGCTGCCACCACGCCGCAAACCGGCATCAGGATCAGCGCGAAAAGACGCCATGCCCGGCCGCTTTCGCGATCGATGGTCACAGAAAAAGCCACCAGGGCACCCAGATAGGCGACCAGGGCGAGAGGGTCCTTGCTGCCCATGTAGCCGATCAACACCGGTCCCTGCTCCGATGGTCCGGTCCCGCCGTGAAGAATGCATCCGACCACCGTCAGGCCGAGGGCGATCATCAGGATCCGTTGCACCGTCCGTTCCCGGCAGGTTGCCGCGATGGCGATCGCGGCGAGCAGGGTGGCAACCTCCTGGATGCCGAGCCGCAACGACAGAAACGGCTGATCGGACCACAGGAACGATACCCCGATCAGCAGTGGCATCGCCAGCAGCAGCGGGTTGCGTCGCAGGAACACGATCAGTCGGGGCAGGGTGGTCAGCACCAGCAGGGCGCACAGACCGGCGGCGGCGGCGGCGGCCAACTGGCCCTGGGTGTTGAGTGGTACCGTGACCAGCAGGGCGGTGGCGAGCACGATCACCATCCGGCGGTCTTCACCGGTGCGGACAGGCAGCAAGGTCTCGATCGAACCGGTCGGGGCGGTCATGGTTGACGATCTCCTCCTCTGACGATCCGCGCGCGGATCTGTTCGCCGAACAGATCGAGTGCTTGGCGCACGGCGGGAATATGGCAACGCAAAGCCAGCACCCGTCGTTCAAGCCCGTGCCATGACACCACGGCCACCGCCAGGGTCAGTGGCAACGCCAGCAGCAGGTTGTCGTACCAGGTCTCAACCCCGGGAATCAGGGTGACGAGTTGCTGAATCGGAAAGGCGTACAGGTAGATCCCGTAGGAATAATCCCCGTGCCGGATGAGGACATTGCGCCGCGGGTTGTGCAGGCAGAGGAAAACGGTGAAATAAGCGATGGGCGCGGCGACGAAATAAGGGCCGTGATGCAGGTAGAGCAGCCCGGCGGTCAACAGCAGGCAGGCCGCCGCCAACCCCGCCCGTGCCGGCACGACGTTACGGTGGCGGTACAGCACCGCCCCGAACAGAAAACACAGAAACAGCACGTTGGCTGGAACTCCGGCCCAGATCAGGGACGGTCCGAACCAGGCTCGGACCGCGAAGGCGGCCTGGAGGGCGAGGGCGCAGCCCAGCAATGCTCCCCGTCGCCGGTACAGGCCCACCAGGGAGAGCAGAGCCAGCGCAATGTAGCATTTGATCTCGTAGGGAATGGTCCAGAACTGCCCATTGACGACCGAAGGCAGCGGGTTGTGGACGAAGACCCCGGGCAGGTCGGTCTTCACCTCGCCGAAGATCGAGAGGAAATAGTCCGCCAGCCGGGGGTCGGCGAGATAGTCGGAGAGCGGATAATCGCTGACCAGCGGTCCCATCACGCAGGCCGTGATCACCATTTCCACGACCAGTGCCGGCAAGATGCGCAGCCCGCGCAGGATTAGGTAGGGCACCAGACCTGCGGAGCGTTCCAGGCTGCCGGCGATCAGAAAGCCGCTCAACGAAAAGAACATCGGCAAGATCAGGTCAGGCAGCCCTCGCCATGGGCCAGCCCAGACCTCGTTCTGGAACGTCAGCCCGTAAGACAGCACCACGGTGTGCCAGGCAAGTACTCCGATGGCGAGACCAAGCCGGACATAGTCGAAGCCGCTGGGATGGCCACCGGCGGCAGCCATCCGGTTGCTCAGGCTGTCTCCACCCTCTGGGCGCCCGCTCCGTAGCACTAGCCTCTGTTGCCGTGCGGGCATCTCAGTTGGGGCCCATCACGCCGCCGGATTTCTCCGGCCGCTGTACCTGGAACTGCACGAAATTGTCCTTGCGGGCCAGTCCCGTGAGGTGAGACGCATAGAGACCGATCGAATAGAGGCCGTCGGCCAGGGTCGCCGGTACGGTATAGTGGAACGAGAAGGGCCGGCTCTGGCCGGCGGGAACGGTGATCGGGCCGCTGAAGGGGATTTGGGCAAAGCGCTGTTTGCCGTCGAACGAGGTCACCACCACGTCGACATGCTTGACCGTCTGATCGGTGGCGCCGGCGATGAAACGGGTGCTGACCGTTACCGTCTCCCCCGGTTTGACCTGCTCGGGGGTGACGGTGGGGATGCCGATCACCAGCGGCGGCGGCGGTGCAACGGGAACGTCCCTGAACTGGTAGGCTTTGACATAGGCGATGTCCATGTAGATCGGGAACGGCTGGTCGATCTGCACCTGTCCGGCCCAGCCAGCCGGGTCAGGCGCGGCCTTGGACAAAGCGAGGTTGGCGATCAGGTACATCGGCGTTTTCGGCACGGTGTCCAGGGTGTCCGGCCCCTCCACCCAGCACATCGCCTCGACCCCATCGACCGAAAAACGAAGTTCTTGTGGTCGCCAGTCCACCGCGAAAACATGGTATTCCTTGGTGAAATCCCCATCTATTTTCCAGGGTTTCGTCGGTGTTTTCGTATAGTTGTCGGTAAGATAAACCTCGCTGTTGTTGTTGTAGGGGCTGATTTTTCGGGGCTTCCATAGCGTATTAGGCGAATTTATCGGCCAAAATACGCCGAAATGGGCATATGACCTGTTCTGTGGGCTGATCGCCTTGCCCCAGGGCTGATAGATGTATTCGAGAACGTCGATTTCGGGCGGCCACGCTCCGTCCTCGTTGAGCAGCCAGAAAGCCGGCCAGGCGCCGTTGACCGCCGGCAGGCGGGCCTTGATCTCGAAATGGCCATAGGTCTGATAGAACGCCCCGGCGGTGGTGATTTCGCCCGAGGTGAAGCGTTGTCCGGCGAACGCCCGGCGGTCGGCGCGCAGGCGGAGGCCTCCCCCCGGCATCATCTCGTAGGCGTCGGGAACGTAGGCCTGGGCCTCACCGTTGATGGTGCCGAGGTTGCGCGGATGGGTGTTCCATTTGCGCTTGTCGAGCGTCCCGCCGGTGAAATCGTCCGAGAAGGTCAGGGTCATCTGATCGGGTGGCACCGGCGGGTGGCATTCCGAGGCGGAGGCCGTCGAGACGATCTGGGCGAGAGCCGCTCCGGCCAGGCCGGCGGTGATCTTGGTCGCAATGGAGGCCATGGAATCCTCTGTTCGCGGAGGAAGGGCTGTTTTTATCGGGGGGAGGACGGGCTGCCGACCCCCTGGTTTTCCCGGCTGTCGTTGAGCACCACCCCGACCAGATTGGTGCCCTGAAGCTCGTAGAGGCAGCGCGACAGGTCGTCGCGCTGGGTCTTGGCCTCGCGCACCACCAGCAGCACCCCGTCGACGTTGGGCAGGAACGCGATCACGTCGTCCTGCACCAACAGCGGCGGCATGTCGTAGATCACGATCCGGTCGGCGTAGCGTTCTTTCAACTCGCGCGCCAGCGCCGCCATCCGCGGCGTGCCCAGCAGTTCCGACGAATTGTCGATCGCCCCGTTGACCGGCAGCACCACCAGCCGCTCGATTCCCGGCCGCACCAGGCATTGCGGCACCGGCACCTCGCGCATGAAGAAGTCGGCCAGACCGGCGGTGGGGGTGAGGCCGAGATAATCGTGGATGCTGGGATTGCGCAGGTCGAGATCGACCACCAGCACCGTCTGCTTGACGTCGGCGGCGAGGCTGATCGCCAGATTGAGGGCGACGGTGCTCTTGCCGTCGCCGTAATTCGGGCTGGTCACCGCGAAGGTGCGGATGTTCGACTTGCCGATCGCCTGCAACACCTTGCTGCGCAGGATGCGGAAGGTGTCGCTGACGGCGTGGCCGGCGCGCTGGGCCACCACCCGGTTGCGTTCCAGCGTGGCGGCGTCGATCGCCACCCGGCCGGCACCGGTTCCGGTTCCGGGGACGGAGTCCGGGCCGGCGGCGGGGGGGGGCGGGGCGGCCTCGGCCGGGGCCGCCGCCGGCGCGGCCAGGCTTTCCCGCCGCGCCTCGCGGGCTTTCTCGAGGGCTTTTTCCAGGCGGTCCATCTCGCGGCTCTCCCTGTTCTACAATCCGATCTGGCGGGTGATGACGCTGACGACCACGTCAAGCGGCATGATGGTCTGGTCGAAGGCGATCAGCAGCGCCATCGCCAGGGCGACGCCGCCGGCCCCCAGCGCCGCCACCCGGCGGCGGCGGCGGGCGCGTTCGGCGGCGGTGACGATGTGGGGGATCACCGCCAGCGGCAGCACCCCGGCCAGCCGCAGCACCTGCTGCGAGCCGTGCAGGTTGCGGTCGAGCATCTCGGCCACCACCACCCCGCCGAAGCCGGCGAACAGCGCCCCGAGCAGACCGAGCGCCAGGATCTTGATCTTCGACGGCGAGGTCTTGGTCGGCAGCGCCGGCGGATCGACCACCTCGAGCCGTTCCGACCGCCGTCCCATCTCCATCTGGTTGGACATGTCGGCGGTCATCTTCTTTTCCTTCAGCTCGCGGTAGCGCAGCTTGGAATTTTCCGAATCGCGGGTCAGCGCCTCCAGTTGCTGTTCCAGCGCCGGCAGGGTGGCGACGGTCTGGATGTAGGTGACCTGCTGGGCGCGCAGGCTGTCGCGCTGGCGGGTCAGCGAGGCGTATTGGGCGTCGAGCCCCTGGATCTGCGACACCAGCATCAGATAGGCCGGGTTGTCGGCGTCGCGCCGGATCGCGCCGCCGGTGCCGCCGGGGGCGAGGTTGTCGCTCTGGCGCTGATAGCGCGCCAGCTCGCGCCGCAGCGCCAGCACGTCGGGATGGCTCGGCCCCAGCGTCCGTTCGGCGACGGCGAGATTGGCGCGGACGTCGCGGATCTGGGCCTGCAACCCTTCGCCCGATTCGGGCGCGGCAACGCCGCCGCCTTCCGC
Organism: Phaeospirillum tilakii; assembly: GCF_042683125.1. NCBI lineage: Bacteria > Pseudomonadati > Pseudomonadota > Alphaproteobacteria > Rhodospirillales > Rhodospirillaceae > Phaeospirillum > Phaeospirillum tilakii. Next base: position 26,278 of record NZ_JBHUIY010000029.1, on the reverse strand, counting down.
CTCGATCGCGGCGATCTGGTTGCGCAGCTTCTGCACGTCGGGATGGGCCTCGCCATACTGGCCGAGCAGGGCGTTGTACTTGGTGCGCAGCGCCTTCAGCTGCACCGCCGGGGTGGTCAGCACCTGACCGTCGGCGATGACGCGGGAATAGGGATCGACCCCGGTCAGCTGGGCGCGCAGGTCGCCCCGGCTTTTGTCGGTGGCGGCGATCTGGCGCTCGACGTCCTGGATCTGGAGGGCGATGGTGGCGACCATCTGCTGGTTGAAGGCGAGGGATTCCGGCCGGGCGTTGGGGTGCTCGGCGCGGAAATCGGCCAGCGCCTTTTCCTGCCGGCTCATCGTCTCTTCCAGCGCGGCGATCTGGCCTTCGAGGAAGTTGGCGGTTTCGCGCGCCTGGGCCCGCCGCACCTTCATGTCCTCGTCGACGAAGCGCGACACGATCTCGTTGGCGACCTGCTGGGCCAGCAGCGGCTGGTGGTAGGTGAAGCTGAGGCTGAAGGCGAACGCCCCCATCTGGCCCGACTGCATCCGCGCCACCATCCCCGGGTTGGTGTCGTCGGCCTTGACGAACTGGAGCCGGATCTTCTTGCGCATCAGCTCGACCACCTCGCTCATCGGCTTGGTCTCGCGCATCTCCGGATAGAGATTGAATTTCGAGATCACCTCGACCAGCGAGGCCGAGGCCATCACCTTCTGGCGGATCTGCTCGATCTTCTCGTCGGCCTGGCTCTGGGCGAACAATTGGGGCGACACCCCGATCGGCACCGTCATCCCCTCGGCGATGTCGGGGGCCTGGACGTTGATGATCGCGTCCGAGGTGTAGTTCGAGAAGGTCGCGGCAAAGATCCCGACCGCGAGGAAGACGGCGAACGCGGTCGCGGCATAGGCCACGAGATGGCGTTTGAAGATCGCAATGTATTCGTAAAGGTTCAATTCGTCCATGTCAGCCCCCTGCGGCGCCGCCGCGCCGGTTACTCCCAAATCTTGACCTGATCGGATTTGACGGTGACCCCCAGCAGGATCGTGTTCGATCGCGCCATCTGGTCGGAAACATTCTTCTGAAAACGGAACTGATAGCTGAGATCGAGCGCGACCAGATCGGTCAGGGCATAGCTCAGGCGCGGGGACAGATTGGCGTAGACGGTGTCGCCCTGCTTGTTGGTCGAATCGTAGGTCGCCTGCTGGAGATAGGCCCGCAGCCCGGCCGACAGGCGCGGCCCGATCCGGTAGGTGTCGTTGAGGCTGAAGGCCAGCGCCTGGGTCTGGGTGCCGTCGCTCTGCGGGTTGAGCTGGCGGCTGAAGCGCAGATCAAGGGTGTTGAGTTCGGTGCGGTGGGTGGTCAGCACCGAGAAATTGTAGTCGCCGTTCGATCCGCCCTGGCCGCTGGTCTGCATCCCGTCCGGGCTGTCGGTCGAGGATTGCTGGTAGCCGGCCATCACCGCCAGGGTCAGGGTCTCGGTCAGGTCGCCCTTCCAGCCGAGCTGGGGCGACCAGGTGAAGATCGAGATCCGTGGCCCGTGGCGGGTCTCGTACTCGTTCAGCATCAGCGTCGCCACCAGCGCGCTGGTCGGCGACAAGGCGTGCTGCCAGGTCGGCGACAGGCCGGTGGTGCGGTAATCGGTGTAGCGCTGCTTGTCGGCGTAGGCGGAATTGAACAGGCTGGCCTGAACCTGGAGCGAGTCGGTCGGCGTCACCGCATAAAGCGCGAGCGGGGTCAGGGTGACCCCGGTGTGGCGGATGCCGGTGATGTTGACCCCCGACCCGGTTTCCTCGCTGGTGCGGGTGGTGTCGTAATCGAACGCCCCGTTGAAGCCGAGCACCCACCGTTCCCCCTGGGTGCTGGCCTTGAGCGTGCTGTGGTTGTCGGTCGAATCGTAGCTGTCGAGATTGTAGGCGCTGACCTCCATCTGGCTGTCGAGCGCCAGCGAGCTGGTCGGGGTGCGCCGCTCGATCGTCAGCTTGGGGGTGGTCACCTCGCCGACCAGCACGTCGGTCGAGCCGGCCTGGAGCAGCGGATTGCTGGTCGCCTCGAACCGTTCGCCGATGCTGCCGATCAGGGTCAGCGACGAACTGGGCACGGGGGCGGGCGCCTGCTGGGACCGGGCCGGGCCGGGCCAGCCGGCCAGCGCGGCGGCCAGCACCGCCGGCGCCGCGACCCGGGCCACCGCCCGCCGCGAGGGGACACCCAGGGCTTGGCTCATCGCGTTCGCCCCTAGAACAAGGATTCGGTCGGGACCAGGATCACGTCACCCGGGCGCAGCAGGATGTTGGCTTCGAGCGATTCCCCGCGCGAGACGTCGTCATAGGGGAAGGCGGTCGCGGTCTGCTTGCCGTTTTCGTGGCGGATTACCAGCACCCGGCTCTCGGCGGCGTAGGGGGTGAGTCCGCCGGCCTGGCTCAGCGCCTGCAGCACGGTGGTGGGATGGCTCAGCACGATCTCGCCCGGGCGGGCGACCTGGCCCAGCACCGACACGGTGTTGCCGAGCGCGGCCTTGACCGTCACCGTCACCCGGGTGTCGTGGATCAGGGGGGCGATCGCCGCCTCGAGGTCGGCGCGCAGCTGCTCGGTGGTCTTGCCGCGCGCGGCGATCTCGCCCACCAGCGGGAAGGAAATCGTCCCGTCGGGCACCACCAGGCATTCGCGGTCGAGGCCCTCTTCTTTCCACACCGTGATCTGCAGCACGTCGCCGGGATTGATGGTGTAGGCGGCGGGGGTGGCGGCGGCGGCCGGGTGCGGCGCGCCGGCCAGGGCCACCGTCGCCAGGACCAGACCGGCGGCCAGCCGCCGTCCGATCCGTGACAGCCTGTCGTTCATTCCGTTCATTTTCCGCTCGTTCTCCTGGGTGATGACAAAACCATTGCGCGGCAGGGATGGTTAAAAGAAAAACCGGAGATCCTATACTCTATAAATTGAAAGGCGCAAACGGTATTTTTACTTGGGATTTCGGCGCTCATCCCTGGCCCGCGCCGCGCCGGCGCTTGTGTTCGCCGTTTTCGTCCCGGGTGGCGGGCCGGGGATCGTCGTCATTTTCTCGCACCGGTCGCAGCGACTCGGGCGGCGCCAGCCGCGCCGGCAGGGCGGGGAACACCCGGTGGTGCCAGTCCCAGGCACTGGCGACGATGTCGTCGATCGCGGGGTGGCGCGGATTCCAGCCCAGACGCGCGCGGATCCGGCGCGAATCCGCCACCAGATGGGGCGGGTCGCCGGCCCGGCGCGGGCCGAAGCTCACCGGCACCGGCCGGCCGCTGACCCGCTCGACCGCCGCGATCACCTCGCGCACGCTGTAGCCGACCCCGTTGCCGAGGTTGAAGCCGTGCATCCCCGCCTCGCGCCCGGTCCAGTCGAGCGCCAGCAGGTGGGCGGCGGCGAGGTCGTTGACGTGGACGAAGTCGCGCACGCAGGTGCCGTCGGGGGTGTCGTAATCGGTGCCGAACAGGGTCAGCGCCGGGCGCTGGCCCAGCGCGGCGGCGATCGCCAGCGGGATCAGGTGGGTTTCCGGGGCGTGGGCCTCGCCCAGTCCGGCGGCGGGGTCGGCCCCGGCGGCGTTGAAATAGCGCAGCGCCACCGCGCGCAGGCCGTGGGCGGCGGCGTGATCGGCCAGGATCCGCTCGACCATCGCCTTCGAGGCGCCATAGGGGCTGATCGGGCGGTGGGGCAGGTCCTCGTCGAGCGGCAGCCGGTCGGGCGGGCCGAACACCGCGCAGGTGCTGGAAAAGATCAGGCGGTTGACGCCGTGCCGCCGCATCGCTTCCAGCAGGGCGAGGCTGCCGCCGACATTGACCGCGTAGAAGGCGCCGGGATCGCGCACCGAGGCCCCCACCTCGATCAGCCCGGCGAAATGGATCACCGCCTCGGGGGCGTGGCGGGCGAACACCGCGTCGAGCCGGGCCGGGTCGCGCACGTCGCCCGGTTCGAGCGGCCCCCATTGCACCGCCCAGGGATGGCCCGAGGACAGATCGTCGAGCACTACCGGCCGCCAGCCGGCCCGCGCCAGTGCCTGGCAGGTGTGGCTGCCGATGTAGCCGGCGCCGCCGGTGACCAGAATCGTCCGCATCGCCTCTCCCCCCCTCTTTCTTCAGCGGTCGGTGCCGGCCGGGCCACGGGCGCGGGGCGAGCCCGGCCATTCGACCTGCGACAGGTTGATCACGCTGCGGCAGTCCGTCCCGGCGGTGTCGCGCAGCCGCGCCCGCAGCCGCTCGACCTGGCCGTCGTCGGGCAGCGAGCCGGCGGCGACCAGATAGCAGACCCGGTCGCCCCCCGGGACGCGGCGGTCGAGCGCGGCGATCACCGCCACCCGCGCCAGCGCCGGATCGGCGGCGAGGGCGGCGTTGAGCCGGCCGGTCAGCGTCGCCGCCTCGTCCTGCAGGGCGTCGCGGTCGAGGGCGAGGCCGGCCCCGATCAGCGGGTCGGCCACCAGCGTCACCGGGGCCGAGCAGGCGGCGAGGGGGGCGGCCAGCACCATCGCCTCAACGCTCCGGCGCGGCGACCAGTTCGACCCGGGTCGAGGTCTGGTATTCATTGCGGTCCCCCTTCAGCGACTTCAGGGTGGCGGCCATCGGGATCAGCAGGTCGCGCGCCTCGAATCCGGCCCCCTCGGCGCGGATCAGGAACAGCGCGTCGCGATAGCCCGCCTTGGCGCAGACCACCTGGATGTCCTGGCGCGCCGGCCGCACCGCCAGCCGGCCCGGGGTGTCGATCCCGCCGAGCTGGACGTTGGCGCGGATCAGTTCGCAATGCGCCCCGGGCGGGTCGGACTCGATCGCCAGCTCCTGGCGCGGCGCGGCGTCGCAGCCGGTTCCGGCCAGCGCCAGCGCCGCCACGGCGGCGGTGCGGCCGGCCCGGCTCATGGCCCATAGCCCAGCAGGGCCTGGAACCGGTCGCGCCGGGGCGGGACGGGCAGGGCGGCGGGATCGACCCAGCTGACCGGCGGGGTGCATTGGCCGCGGCAATACTGGTACTGGTAGCCGGCCCGGGAGCAGACGGCGAGGCAGGCGAAGTCGAGCTGGGTGGTGGTGGTCGGCCGGTTGGCGCTGACCGCGCCGGTGCTCGGCACCCACGACCGGCTCTGGCTTTCGCTGACGTCGAGGCCGGCCGGGTCGAGGCCGCGGCCGATGGCGCCGCCATACAGCTCGGCCGGGATCGGCGGCAGCAGCGGACGATGGCCGAGCAGCGGCGCCGGCAGCAGCGAGGCCGGGGCCGGGCCGGCCGGGGCGGGTGGGGCGGGTGGGGCGGGGGCGGTGCTTTCCGCCGGGACCGTCAGCGGCACCCCGGCCAGCGACACCTGGCTGTTGGCCTGCCGCTGCGGCGACAGCACCGCCTCGCCCCGGCCGCCGCCGCTCGGGCTGGCGCGGTAGAGGCATTGCCGCCGGCATTCGCCGCCGCTCTTGTGGGCGACGTTGAGGCAGGCATTGAGGCAGCGATATTCCATTTCCGCCCGGGCCGGAGCGCCGCCGGCCGCGATCGCCCAGATCAGTCCCAGCAGCGCCAGGATCCGGCTCATCCCCCTCGTCATGCCTGTTCCTCTTTCTCGGATGGCGCCGGACTTCCGGCGGTTGCCTGCTCGTCGCGCGGGATGCCCAGCGCCCGCATCTTGGCGTACAGCGTCGGCCGGCTGATCCCCAGCCGCCGCGCCGCCTGCTGGATGTTGCCGCCGGTCAGGGCCAGGGTGCGGGAGATCAGCTCCCGCTCGACCTTCTCCTGGGCCGCGCGCAGGGTGGGCAGGGGCTCGGCAGGCGCCCCGTCCACCGTCGCCACCTCGGCGGGCCGGTCGCCCTCCTCCTCCTCGGCGGGGGCGAGGCCGAGATCGGCCGGGCCGATCGCGCCGCGCCCCATCGTCAGCCCGCGCCGGACCCGGTTTTCCAGCTCGCGCACGTTGCCCGGCCAGGGATAGGCCTGCATCCGCGCCAGCGCCGTCTCGGCGAAGGCGCGCGGGGCGCCGGCGGCGATGGCGCGATGCTTGCGCAGCAGGTGCAGCGCCAGTGCCGGGATGTCCTCGGGCCGGTCGCGCAGCGGCGGCAGGGCGATCTCGATTTCGCTCAGGCGGTAGAACAGGTCCTGGCGGAAGCCGCCTTCGCCCATCAGGGTGGCGAGGTCGCGGTTGGTGGCGGCGATCACCCGCACATCGACCGCCACCGGGCGGCGGCCGCCGATCCGCTCGATCTGCCGCTCCTGCAGGAAGCGCAGCAGCTTGGCCTGGAGCGGCGCCGGCATGTCGCCGATCTCGTCGAGGAACAGGGTGCCGCCATCGGCCTGCTCGACCTTGCCGATCTGCCGGCCGCTCGCCCCGGTGAAGGCGCCCTTCTCGTGGCCGAACAGCTCGCTTTCGAGCAGGGTTTCCGGGATCGCGGCGCAATTGATCGCGACGAACGGCCCGGCGGCGCGGGGGCTCCAGCGATGGATCGCCTTGGCCAGCACGTCCTTGCCGGTGCCGCTTTCGCCGGTCAGCAGCACGCTGACCGGCGCCGGGGCCACCCGCCGCGCCAGATCGACCGCCCGCCGCATCGCCGGGGCGGCGGCGACCAGCCCGTCGGGCGCCTCCGGCTCCGGCCCGGCCGCGTTCAGTTCGGCTTCCAGCCGGTAGACGTTCCAGGCCCGCTCGACGATCACCCGCAGGGTGTCGGCATCGACCGGCTTGCTGCAATAATCACAGGCCCCGAGCCCGATCGCCCGCCGGGCGTTGGCGCGGTCCTGGTTGCCCGAGGCGATGATCACCCGGGTCAGCGGCTGGCGGGCCAGGATCTGGCGCAGGGTCGCCAGCCCCTCGCCGGCATCGCCCCGGTCGGGCGGCAGGCCGAGATCGAGAATCACGATCGGCGGCCGTTCGCGCTCGAACAGGTCGAGCGCGGAGAGGCGGTCCTCGGCCATCAGGGTCGGCCAGGGCGCCAGCGCCCATTTGATCTGGGTGCGCAGCCCGGCCTCGTCATCGACGATCAGGATGCTAGGCGCGGCGGGCGTGGCGGCGGGCATGCCAATCCTCCACCAGAGGGGGGGCGTCGGCGGCGGCGCCGGGGCGGGCCAGCCGGATCCTCATCACCGTGCCGGCGCCGGGGCGGGATTCGACCTCCAGCCGGCCGTTCATCTCGCGCACGGTCTGCAACGCCTGGAAGGCGCCGACCCCGCTGCCCTGCGGCTTGCTGGTCTCGAGCGGGCGGAACAGCCGGTCGCGGACGAAATCGGGCTTCATGCCCGGGCCGTCGTCGATCACCTCGACCAGCCCCGAGGCCTCGCCGTCGCGCACCGCCAGGGTGACGGCGCCGTCCGGGCCGGCGGCGTCGATCGCGTTCTGGATCAGGTGGTCGAGCGCGGTGGCCAGCCGGTCCGGCCGGCCCAGCACCGTCACCGCCCCGCCCGGCGCGGTGAAGCCGAGGCGGGGAAACGACAGCCGCCAGCGCCGCGCCACCGTCGCCACGGCGGCGGCGAGGTCGAACGCCACCGGGGCCGGAGCGGCGGGGCGGGCCTCCGCCTCGCTCCCGGTGCCGAGTTGGACCAGCATCCCGTTCAGCCGCGCCACCGCGTCGCCGGCGCTCAGCACCATGTCGCGCTGGAACTCGGGATCGTGGCCGTGGCGCTCGGCGTTCTGGATCATCAGCGACATCTGGGTGACGACGTTCTTGATGTCGTGGGCGACGAAGGCGAAGCGCCGGTTGAACTCGGCCAGCCGGCGGCTGTCGAGCAGCGCGCGCGAGGCGCGCTCCTCGGCCAGATAGCCGGCGACCTGGGCCCCCAGGGTCTTCAGCAGGTCGAATTCCTCCCAGCCCAGCGCCGCCGGGGCCGAGGGGGCGCCCCCCAGCACCATCACCCCTTCCAGCACCCGGTTGTGCAGCACCGGCACGATCACCCACAGGCCGGGGGTGGCGTGGAACCACGCCGGCAGGGTCAGGCCGTCATAGCGTTCGGGGTCGCGCCGGCACTCGGCGACGTCGATCACCCAGCCGGTCTGGCCCAGGAAGGCGATCAGCGCCGAATCCGCCGCCAGCGGCGGCACCTCGCCCGGCCGGGCGAGGGTGGCGGCGGCCGGGTAGAGATCGCCCGCCGGCTGGAGGGTCCACAGCACCCCGTCGCGGCAATGCGCCGCCTCGGCCACCGCCCGCAACGCCCGCGCCGGCAGCGATTCCCCGGGTTCGGGCGTTGCCATCTTGCCGATGAAATTGAGCCACACCTCGCGGTAATCGTATTTCAGCCGGAAGAAATGCTTGCCGATCAGCACGTTGAGCCGGGCCCGCAGCGAGGCCGAGCGCAGCGCCACCGCCAGCACCGTCACCGCCACCAGCAGGAAGGCCAGCTCGAACGGCCCGCCCCAGGCGCCGCCCCACAGCCGCAGCGAATGCCCCGCCAGCGACACCGTCACCAGATACAGCCCGGCCGAGATCAGCACGGTGGAATGGAACAGCACCCGGCGCGACAGGCCGAAGGCGCGCTGCTGCCGCCGCCGCAGCGCCGAGGCCGCCAGCAGCGGGGCGCCGAGCAGGACCCACCACACCCGGGCGGTCTCGAAACCGGGCTCGATCCGCCCGTTGGTCAGCAGGTTGGCGAAAAACACCAGATCGAACGCCGCCAGCCCGCCGATGGTCAGGCAGAACAGCCGGTCGGCCCCGGCGATCCGGTCGAGGCGGTCGCGCAGCAGCAGCTCGACCAGCAGCAATTGCCCGAGGTCGAGCAGGATCAGCAGCAGCAGCCCCAGCGTCCAGGCCCAGGCGGGCAGGGCCAGCGCCATCCCCGCCAGCAGCAGCGCCGGCCCGGCCAGCGCCGTTGCCGCCAGGGCGGGCGGCAGCCGGTCCGGCCGGCCCCGGCCGAGCCCGCCCTCGAGTCCGGCGGCGGCGGCGAGGGTCAGCGTGAAGGCGGTGGCGCGCAGCGTTTCAAGCGCCAGCAGCCCGGCCGGGCCGAGCGGCAGCAGGGTCTGGCCGGCCCAGACCGCGGTGGCGAGGCAGGCGATCCCGAGCGCGATCCGCTCGCGCCGGGGGGCCCGGCCCCGCCAGATCGGCACGCAGGCGGCGAGATGGAACAGCACGCACAGATCGATGCCGATCCGGCCGAGCAGGCGCGGCGACAGCGCGCCGAGCAGCGGGAGGGTCAGGTCAAGCATCGTCCTGTCCGCGCGCGTTTCCGGCCCCGAACCGGTCGAGACCGACAGGCCGCGGCGCCGCCCGGCCGTCGTGGCGGCGGGCCTGCCGGGCGAGAAAACGCCGCCGGATCACTTCGGAGCAGCCTTCGGCCGGCGGCCTGGAAATGGAACTGTAAAACCGGCGTCTCACGGCGGTGGTTCCGCTGCGGATCTGGGTGGGAACAAACACCGGCCGGCCGGCGGCGCGGCGCCCGGTAATCTTTCCCGAGACTGGATCGATGGGGTGCGGTGGGAGGTCTTCATTTTGATTGACGCCAAAATCTTCAGTTGATATATCTGCGTCAATATTCTCGTTATTGATTTTAACGGGAGAAAGCCAAAGCAAATTGGCAGCCGGACGGCTGGGGCAAAGAATCAGACCCGATTCGTCGGAAATGATGATGGCCTGCTCAGCATAATCTGCCGCGATCTCGATGAGATCCTTAGGCTTTATCCGCCCCGAATGCATTACGGTCTCCAGCGAAAAGGGACGATGGCCTGGCAATCACTTATCCTCGGAGGTTTACCCTTTTCCCCTTCGCGGCGGCGGACTATAACACCGTCCGGATGGGCTGGCTAGGAGGGAGTGCATAGGCCCCCGATTTTGCTATGGCATTCGGCCTTAAATAATAAGTTTTGTCTTGGGAAGACTTGCTGATTTATTTCCCGCAATGATTGTTAAGAGATTCTCATGATTTTTAACAAAATGCAAGCGGACGGGTGCGCAGGGGTAGAAACGAGTTGTGTTAATGTGCGTAAAATTTTGCCGCGCCTGACCGCCGTTGCCGCCGGAACCCAAGCGCGCCGGGTCGGATGGTGGCGCGATTGAATCAACCACTTGACGAGACGCCGGTCTGGTGCTGCGCCAGCGGGGAGAAGGTGGGGCGCTCGGGCGCGACCGCCGCGCGGGGGGATGCGAGATGTATGAGACGTTCTATGGTCTGAGCCGGAAGCCCTTTTCCCTGCTTCCCGACGCCGCCTTCCTGTTCCCCAGCCGCAAGCACCGGCAGGCCGCCAATCTGTTCGATTACGGATTGATGAGCGAGGCCGGCTTCATCGTCATCAGCGGCGAGGTCGGCTCGGGCAAGACCACCCTGGTTCGCCGCTTCCTCAAGCAGGAGCGCGCCGATCTGGTGGTCGGGGTGATCACCAATGCCGGCTCGACCGTCGGCCGCCTGCTGACCTGGGTCGCGGTGGCGTTCGGGATCGACCATCAGGACGCCGATCCGGTCGAACTCAACGAACGCTTCCTGCGCTTCCTGCTCGAACATTATGCCGCCGGCCGCCGCACCGTGCTGATCGTCGACGAGGCCCAGAACCTGACGGTCGAAAACCTCGAACAGCTGCGGATGCTGTCCAACGTCAACAACGAGGCCGATCTGCTGCTCCAGATCGTCCTGCTCGGCCAACCCGAACTGCTCGCCACCCTGAAACGGCCCGAACTGCGCCAGTTCGTTCAGCGCGTGTCGGTCCATTACCATCTGGCCCCGCTCGCGCCGGTCGAAACCGCGCTCTACATCCGCCATCGCCTCGGAATCGCCGGGGGGCGTCCCGACATCTTCGATCACGGCGCCTGCGCCGCCGTGCATTACTTCACCAAGGGCGTGCCGCGCCTGATCAACCTGCTGTGCGATGTCGCCCTGGTCTACGGCTTCTCCGAGGATCTCGAAACGATCGGGCTCGAACCGGTGATCGAGGCGGCCGAGGACCGCAACCGCGCCGGCCTCAGCCCCTTCACCGAGCTGCCGGTCGAATGGGACCGCGCCCGCCTGTGCGCCGAGATCCTCGCCGCCTTCCCCCCGCCCGAGGCGATCCCGGCACCGGAGCCGCCCCCGCAGCAGGAGCCACCCCCGAAGCCGGAACGGGCGGTGACGCGGGAGGCGGCGCCGGTGCCCGCGCCCGCGCCGGTGGTGGCGCCGGTGGTCGTCGCGCCGCCGCCGCGCCGCCGGCTGGGCCGGCTGTGGCAGGGAATGGCCGAATTGTTGCGCGGCTGACCCGGGCCGGCCCCGACCGGCCGGCCAAGGGGCGCGCCCCTTGGCGATCCCCCGGAGGGGCGGGCGCCCCTCCACCCCAGGTCAGAGCGAGGCGCCCGCCGCAGCCGTCCGGCGCCGCCCCGGCTGACGCAGGGCCGATCGCAGCCGGTCGCAGGCCGGCGTCAGCACCACCGTCAGCCCCATCACCCCGGCCACGATCAAGGCCAGCGTGCGCGGGTCGTTCGAGGGCCAGGGACTGAGCGCCCGCAGCAGGGTCATCGCCGGCAGGTGGATGCAATACAGGGGGAAGGTGTAGCCGCCCAGTCTGCGGCACAGCCCGCCAATGCGATCAAGCGCGTGCGGACAGGCCTCGGCCACCCGGCGCGCCGCCGCGATGTGGATCAGGAAGGCGAACCCGACGAGGTAGTCGGACAGCAGGTTGCGGTTCCAAGCCCCCCGCCCCCAAGGGAAAAAGAAACCGAAATTGTCGGCCCGCAGGTGCAGCTCGATCGCCGGCATCTGCACCAGCAGGATCGTCGAGCCGAGCAGCAAGGCCGCCGTCAGCGCGCCGCGGTCGCGATAGAACAGGTGGGTGTAAAGCAGGTAGCCGCCGATCCACAGCCCGAACAGGGCCAGGATGGTCTGGCCGGCCAGCGCCAGAATCCCCACCGACAGCAGCAGGCCGGGCAGCCGGGGCAGAAAGATCACCGCGCCGGCCACGAGGTAATAGGTCGCCTCGAAGCTCAGCGACCAGTACGGCGCATTGGTTCCCGGCGCGATGCCGCCGAAGGAAAACACCCCGTATTCGTTGACGAAGAACAGCGAGGCCAGATAGGTCGCCACCGCGCCGACCTTTCCCTCCGCGAACGGGTTGACGTACAGCGCGGGGTCGATCCGGCTGCCGATGGCGTCGAACAAGGCGGTCAGGATCAGGCAGGGCAGGGCGACCGAATAAAGCCGTGACAGCCGGTCGCGGGCGTAGCCAAGGCCACCACCTCCGTTCGAGCGCAGCGAATGGGCGATCACATAGCCGGACAGGACAAAGAACAGGGTGACGCAGAGGGTGCCATAGGACCCGACCCGCCAGGGCAGCAGGCCGCCCGAGAATTTGTCCTGGCACAGATGGCTGGCGAACACGCCGAACGCCGCCGCGAAGCGGACGATGTCGAGATAGATCGACAGCGAGCGCGGCAGCAGGCGGGGCGAGGGGGCCGGTCTGTCGGCGGCCGTGACGGATGGCATGGTGCTCCTCCTCCTGTCCTGGGATCGTCTGCGGCGGGCGCCCGTCGCCCCTTCCCGCTCGGGTGGGCGGATCAGTAGACGTTGCGGCCGGCGAGGACGAAAACGGTGCGGAACAGGATCTCGAGGTCGAGCATCACCGACCAATGTTCCATGTAATACAGGTCGCATTCGACCCGCCGCAGGATCTTCTCCTCGGTGTTGGTCTCGCCCCGCCAGCCGTTGACCTGGGCCCAGCCGGTGATCCCCGGCTTGATCTTGTGCCGCAGCCCGTATTCGCTCACCACTTCCTGATACAGCCGGCCCGCCGCCTTGGCCTGGGTGGCGTGCGGGCGCGGCCCGACCAGCGACATCGAGCCCCCCAGCACGTTGAACAATTGCGGCAGCTCGTCGAGGCTGGTGCGGCGCAGGAAGCGGCCGACCCGGGTGATGCGCGGATCGTCGGGGGTGGCCAGCCGTGTCGCGTTGACGTCCCGCGCCTCGTGATACATCGAGCGGAACTTGAACACCTCGATCAGCCCGTTGCCGTAGCCGTAGCGTTGCTGGCGGAACAGGATCGGCCCCGGGCTGTCCAGCCGGACCGCCAGCGCGCAGGCCAGCATCACCGGCGCCGCCACCATCAGCGCCAGCGAGCCCAGCACCAGATCCTCCACCCGCTTGGCCAGCGCGCCCCATTCCCCCATCGGCCGGCCGTAGATGTTGTAGACCGGCACCCCGTCGAGGCGATCGAAGCCGCCATTGAGGAAGTGATAGCCGATCGCGTCGGGGGCGAGCCGGATGTTGCCGGGAATCGGTTTCAGCTTGTCGAGCAGTTCCAGCAGCCGCGTCTCTGCTCCCCAGGGCAGCGCGATCAGGATCTCGTCCACCGGCTGGCGCCGCGACAGCTCGATCAGGTCGTCCACCGTGCCGGTCGGCGGCGTCTGTCCGTCGCACCGCCCCCGGCGGTCGTCAAACACGCCGAGCACCCGGGTCCAGGGCTCGTGCTGATGCCGCAGCAGCGCCAGCAGCCGCGCCCCCTGCGCCCCGCCGCCGACGATCGCCACGGTGCGGGCGATTCGCCCCCCCTCGCCCAGCCGCAGCAGCGCCCGGTCGAGCAGCAGGCGCGTCAGCGCCATGCCGACCACCCCGACCCCCACCACCGTCAGCGGCCCGTGCAGCGGCCAGTGGTAATGGTCGGCGAAATCCAGCGTCACCAGCCCCAGCCATTCGAACGTCATCAGCCCGCAGCCGATCACCAGCAGCCGGGTGATCTGCGACGGCATGCCGGCCAGCGCCGTCACCCGGTAACCGCCCGAGGCCATCAGCAGGTACAGCAGGCCAAGGCAAAACAGCGCGTCGGCGCCCCGCCACAGGTCGGTGTCGAACCCGCCGACACTGGCGGCGTCGAGATAGGACAGCGCATAGGCCCCGGCCAGCAGCAGATGGTCGCCCACCGCGAGGCCAAACATCACGCAGGCCCGGCACAGCGAGCAGGGAGGCAGCTGAGGGTGCCCGGTTGATTCGCGCTCCCCTCGGCACGACTTTTCAGCTGCTCCGATCTGGATCATTTCCGCTCTCGTTTGTCTTCACCCGCGCTTAAGCGGTGTCCTTCCTGATAGCATGAAAGGCGAAAGGAATCCTGGAAATTTAAATTGTAAAGATATGCGACACTCTGGTTCCCAGGGCCGCCGCTGCATCGCGGCCATCCGTCGCTGGGCTTGACACTCTCTGGGGCTTGTTGTGTTTTTGTTTATATAAAACATTGGTTTACGTATTTCGGCATGGTTCGTGCTTGTGACTGTCGAAGTCGTTACATTCAAGGGGGGATCATGCACGTCTTGTACAAGGCCGCGCTTGCGGTCGTAGCCCTGGTGGCCTCCAGCATCGTTGCTCCGGTCGCCTCTTACGCCAACTGGAACGGTTATGGTGACTACGTTCACTTGCAGGGCATGTCGATCGGTGATCCGGTCACTCTGCGTTTCGGTGATTATAGATCAACCTTAGGTGGCAAGTATTATAATTTTGACTGGAGTGGAATCGATGGCAATGTTGTCCGTATTCCGCTCACAAATAATTATACCTTGAAAATTTCAGGGTCAAACTCGATATCATTTTCAGCCGGAACGAAATTTGGTGTGAGTAATTTTAAGTATTACACTCTATTGCCGATTGGTGAAAAAATTCACATTACTATTTATACGGATGCGGCTATGAAAAATGCCGTTGAATATGTCGAAAAGATAACCTGGTTTAAGGGAAATGTTGATCTAGCCGCGATAACGCATGGCCTGTCCAGCAGCATCTACAAGATCGTCATCAGCAAAAGCGGCGGTAGCGCGCTTTATGTTGACAACATCAGCACCACGGTCGTGCCTCTCCCCGGAGCCCTGCCGCTGCTTGGCAGTGCCTTGGTGTTGGGTGGTCTGCTCGGCCGACGGTTGCGGCGCAAGGCGGCCTGATCCGCGGCCCTGGTCTTTCAGGCGACACTTGGCCCAGGTTTCGGCGGGGGGGGCTTCTCCCCCCGCCGTTGTCGTTTCCTTACATTTCCTGGTTTGACGGGGAGGTCATTTTATAAAAGAATTATCTATGAATATTTTCAACCTGTGACTTGCCGGCGGCGGCGTGGGGATGGGGATGAGCAACGGGAAAATGATGGTCGCACTGGCGGTTTTTCTGGCCGGCATGCTGGTTTCTGCCTGCGACGATCTCGCTTCAAGGGAGCGAAAATACATCCAAAGGGGAAATGAGTACTTTCAGAAAGGCGAGTATGACAAGGCGCGCCTTGAATATCGCAACGCGATCAGGATTCTGCCGACCGACGCCGAGGTGCGGTACCGGATGGGCCTCCTGGACGAGAAACAAGGCAATCTCGGCGCTGCCTATGGCAATTTTGTCGGGGCCGAACAGCAGGACCCCCGCCATATTCTGGCGCTGCTGAAGCTGGTGGAGATCCATATCGCTGCCGACGATCTCGATCAGGCCGCCCGCCGTCTCGATACCCTGTTCGAGATCGAGCACGACAATCCACAACTCCATGCCCTCAAGGGGGCGCTGCTGCTCAAGCGCGACGATCTGGCCGCCGCCGAGGCCGAGGCGATGGAGGCCAGCCGGCTCGATCCGCGCAATTCGGCCGCCACCGCGGTGCGCGCCACCGTGTTCAGTCGGCGCGGCCAGACCGCCCGGGCGGTCGCGGCCATCGACGAGACCCTGGCCCTGGTGCCAGGAGATCTCCGATTGCTGACCTTCAAGATCGATCTGCTCGGCCGCCAAGGCGATGCCGACGGGGTTGAGCGCACCTATCGCGATCTGCTGTCCGCTCACCCCGAGGCCCGCCCGGTGTGGGGCGAACTGGCCCGACAACTGGCCGAGCGGCAGCGGATTGACGCCGCCGAGCAGGTGTTGCGCCAAGCCTTGACCGCGCATCCCGGTGATCTTGGGTTCGAGCGGCAGTTGATCCTGCTGCTGGGCGAGCAGCGTGGCCTTGAGGCGGCGGAAAACCAAGCCCGCGCTTTCGTTGCTACCGCGCCCGAGGTGGTCGAGCCTTATTTCTGGCTGGCGGAACTGTTGTTGCGCCACGACCAGTTCGATCGTGCGGTCACGGTGTTGGAGGAGATCGTCGTCAGACGACGGACCGAGCTGTCCGGCCTCAACGCCCGCGCCCTGATGGCCCAGGTCAGCCTCGCCCGCGGCGACCGCGACCTGGCCGAGACCCTGATCGCGGCGGTGCTGAAAAAGGATCCGTCCAACCGCAATGCCTTGCTGCTGCGCGCCTCGCTCGCGTTCGACGACGGCAGGCTCCAACAGGCGGTGGCCGACCTGCGCGCGATCCTGCGCGAGCGGGCGAAGGATCCCCAGGCCCTGCCGCTGCTGGCGGAAGCCCTGATGCGCCAGGGTTATCTCAATCTGGCGGTCGATACCGCCACCCGACTGGTCGAGGCCTTTCCCGAGGACCCCGGCGCCCGGGTCCGCCTCGCCCAGTTGACCGACGCCAACGGCGACACCGTTCACGCCCGCGACATCCTGGCCCAGGCGGCCGAGATCAATCCGAACTTCCCGGTGGTGTGGGAAACCCAGGCCCGGCTCGCCCTCGCCCACAACCAGCTGGGCGAGGCGCGCGAGGCGGTCGAGGCCCTTGCCCGTCTCCCCGATCAGAGCGTGGTGGTCACTTTCCTTGAAGGCCAGATCCTGCAGGCCGCCGGGAAGCCGCAGGAGGCGATCGCCAAATACATCGCCGCGGTCGAGGCCGGGCCCGATCAGCCGCTGGCCGAACACGCCCTGACCGCGTTGCTGGCCGCCTGCAACCAGAGCAAGCGGCTCGACACCGCCCGGACCTTCCTCGAATCGATGCCCAAACCGACGGCCTTCGCGCTGACCCTGCTGGGCGAGATCCATCTGGCCCAGGGCGACGCCGAGCAGGCGGCCGAGGTGTTCGACCGGGCGATCTCGCGCGGCGAAAAGCGGGCCGAGCCGTTCCTCGGCCGCGCCCGGGTCGAGATGGAGGCGCGCAACCTGCCCCAGGCCGCCGACGTGCTGCGGCGCGGCATGACCGAGGTGCCCAACGACGTCCGCCTGCCGATGCAGCTGGCGGCGGTGTCGCGCGACATGGGCCGCCCGGGCGAGGCGATCGCCCTTTACGACAGCCTGCTCAGCAACAATCCCGGCCTCGACGTCGCCGCCAACAACATGGCGGCGCTGATCGCCGACCTGCATTATTCCGACCAGAAGGCGCTCGATCGTGCCGCCGCAGTGGCGGAACGCTTCCTCGGCAGCAACAATCCGGCCGCGCTCGACACCCTGGCCTGGGTCTATCGCCGCCAGGGGCGGATCGCCAACGCCCTGGTGCTGGCCGACCGCATCGCCACCGCCACCAACATTCCGGCCGAGGTTCACTACCATCTGGGCGAGATCTACGCCCAGGCCGGGCGGCGCGACGATGCCGCCCGCCACCTTCAGCTGGCGGTCAACAGCCCCGAGCCCTATCCCGGTCTCGACGAGGCCCGGCGGACCCTGCGCGATCTGGGCCCGGGTGGCGGGCGCTAGCCGGGGGAGGGCAGGGGGTGCGCGCGGGTCAGGCGTATTCGCGGTGGATCGACGCGGTGAGGGTGAAATGAAGGGCGCCAAGATGCAGCGCCGCCCGGGCCGCCCAGCGGCGCCAGCGACAATCGACCGGCCACAGCACTGCCGCGACCAGGGCGGCAACCGCCGCCTTGGCCAGCGCGGTTGCCGGCAGCAGGCGGTAGGCGCGTGGGCTGAAAAGCGACAATTGGCGGCCGTGGGTCTGGCCGGACCGGAACCGGCGCCGCAGGACCCAGCGCATCGTCGCGCGCGCCGGCGGCACCTCTTCGTGGACCTCCGCGTCGGGACAGTAATGGATCCGCCCGCCCGCCCGGGCGAGGGCGCGGAAAAAGAGGGTGTCCTCGCCCCCGGTCTGGCCGTAGGCCTCGTCGAAACGCAGGCCGAGGCGGCGGACGAGGGCGAGATCAAGCAGGGCGTTCGCGGTATAGGCGTTGGCGGGATCACCGGAAATCCGGTTGCTGTGGAAGTCGCACCGCCGCAGCCAGGCGGGCGCCTGCTCGGGATAAAGGGCGATGGCGGGCCCGATCACCGCCGCGTGGCCGTGCCGTTCCGCCATCAACGCCGCCAGCCAGCCCGGGGCGGCGACCTCGTCGTCGTCGATCAGGGCCGCCCAGCGGGTTGCCGTCGCGTCGAGCGCGGCGTTGCGGGCGCGTGAGATGTTGCGGGCCGGCGCATGAACATAGCGCAGATCAACCCCGCTGGCGGCGGCGGCGGCCTCGACGGTAGCGCGGGCCGAGGGGGTTTCGTCGTTATCGACCACTACGATCGGCGGCGGCGGGACGCTCTGGGTCGCCACCGAGGCGATGGCGGCGGCGACGCTGCTCCGGCGGAAGGTGCAGATGCACACCGTCACCTCGGCGGCCGGTTCCTCTTGATCCTCGATCCCCACGGTCCCTCTCTCCTCTCATGCTGCGCGGGCGGGCTCGCCGCCATCACGGGTCGGCGCGAAGGGCCGCCCGTTTCAGCCGGCCCGCCGCGCCAGTCCGCGCAGGAAGCCGGCGCCCCAGCTCAGATGCATCGTCACCGCCGCCGGCCCCATCGCCAGCAGGGCGGGATCGCGCCGGCGCAGCGCGGCGACGCCGCCCCAGCCGCCGCACAGCAGCAGATAGGCGGCGGGCAGGGCCAGTGCCGCCGGCAGCCATGGCGCGGCGGCGAGGGCGGCGGCGCAGCCGGCCAGGATCAGTACCGGCGCGATCTGGCGCGGCCGGGGCCGGTGGCGGTGCTTGCGCAGGGTGCGGACCCGGCCGGCGCCGTAATTGAAATATTGCCGCGCCAGCGCGCCGAGCCGGTCGCGCGGGAAATAGGTCACCGCCAGCGCCGGTTCGAGCCAGATCCGCCCGCCGGCCTGGGCGAGGCGCAGATCAAGCTCGGCGTCCTCGTTGTGGGAAAAACGCTCGTCATAGCCGCCGACCCGCAGGAAGAAGGCGCGGTCGAACGCGGCGTGATGGCCGTGCTCGACGAAGCCGCCCGGGCCGGGCCGGCGGTGGGCGGCGCCGCCATTGCCGAGCCGGCTGTTCTGGGCGGCGGCGATCGCCCGTTGCAGCGGCGCGGTGCCGGCGGTCAGCAGCGGCACCACCAGCGACTCGGCGCCGACCGCGCGCAGGCGGG
The DNA here is from genome assembly GCF_042683125.1 of Phaeospirillum tilakii. NCBI lineage: Bacteria > Pseudomonadati > Pseudomonadota > Alphaproteobacteria > Rhodospirillales > Rhodospirillaceae > Phaeospirillum > Phaeospirillum tilakii. The sequence goes on along the minus strand of NZ_JBHUIY010000029.1, from coordinate 7,302 downwards.
CGGCGGCGGCGGCGGCGAAGCCCGGGGGATAGACGGCGTGGCAATCGGCCCGCACCAGCACGGTGGCGGCGGGGTCGGCCAGCGCGGCGGCGCGGTTGACCGCCGCCGCCTGCAACCGGCCGGGATTGTCGAGCAGGCGGATGCGGGGATCGTGGCGGGCCAACTCGGCGACGATCGCCCGGGTGCGGTCGCGGCTGCCGCCATCCAGCACCAGGATCTCGCGGATGCGGGGATCGTCGTCGGCCAGCGAGGCCAGCGCGGCGGCGATGTGGCGTTCCTCGTCGAGGGCCGGCATCACGATCGACAGGGCGAGATCCGGGGCGGGGGACGGGGGAGGACGGTCGTTTGCCTCGGGTGTCGCGAGGCTTCCGTCCGAAGGCTGGTCTGGCAGTGTCACGTCGGGCTCGGCTTGATCCGTCGGGTCGGGGGGTAGTGGCAACGGGGGTGCCACCAGGATCGGTTAGGGAGAGAATTTTATCAATTTTGGTTAAAATATACCGATAAAAATCGCTTTTCAATGGACAGCCGCATCATGGAAAAATCATAGTGACGCGGCTTTTGCAGCGGAGAAGGAGCGGCCGGCGGAAGCCGCGCTAACGACGGGGAACGCAGTCGGTGACGAAAGAGCTTTCGGTTGTCTATCTCGTCCACGATCTGGGCAACGGTAATGTTGAGCGGCGGGTCAGAACCTTTCTGGCGGGGGGAGGACGGGTCAGGTTGCTCGGTTTTCGCCGCGGCGAGGCGCCGGTTGCGGAAGTGGCGGGGGTCGCGGCCACCGATCTTGGCCGTACCCACGACAGCCGTCTGGCCCTGCGCGCGGTCCAGGTGATCCGGGCCGCGTTTGGCCTCGCGGTTTGGGGGCGTGCCTGCCGGGGGGCCGATCTGGTGGTCGCCCGCAATCTCGAAATGCTGCTGCTGGCTTGGCTGGCCCGCCGGCTGTTCGCCCCGCGCGCCGGACTGGTTTACGAACTGATCGACATCCACAGCCTGATGGTCGGGGATGGTCCGCTGTCTGTCGCTCTGCGGGGGCTGGAACGTTGGTTGTTGCGCGATTGCGGGCGGATCCTGATCAGTTCGCCGGCCTTTGCGGAACGGTATCTCGACCAGTTCCAACTCGGTCACCCCCCGGTGGTGTTGGTCGAGAACAAGGTCTACCCCGCGCGTGCCGCCGTCGCGTCGCGTCCGCCGGGCCCCCCCTGGCGGATCGGCTGGTTCGGTAACCTGCGGTGCCGGCGCAGCCTGGACGTCCTGATCGCGCTGGCCCGTCGTTTTTCCGATACGGTCGAGATCGATCTACGTGGCGGCCTGTGCTGCGAGGCTCTGGCCTCTCTGCCCGACGAGGTGCGGCCCTATCCCAATATCGTCTGGCACGGTGGCTATCGCGGCGAGGACTTGGCCGATATTTACGCCAAGGTTCATTTTTGCTGGGCGATTGATTATTACCAGGAGGGACTCAATTCCTCCTGGCTGCTGCCCAACCGGCTCTATGAAAGCTGCCTGCATGGTTCCGTGCCGATCGCGGTGGCCTCGGTCGAAACCGGACGTTGGCTGGCCCGCCACGATCTTGGCGTGCGGCTTGATGAATCGGTCGAGGCGGCGATGATCGTGTTCCTGTCCAACCTGACCCCTGCCGGCTATGTCAGGCTGACCGGGCAATTGGCCGCGAGCGACCCGCGCCTGTTCCGGCTGGATGAGTCCGAGTGTCGCGACCTGATCGAAGAGCTGGGCCGGAGCGTTTCTACCCCAGGAGCCACGCGTGAATCCTGACCCCCGGCAGCAACCCGGCCGGTTGGGAGCGAGGGGGGAGGCGGTCGTCCCCGGCGGCCTGTCCGCGCTGTCGCTGCTGGCGGTGCTGGCGGCGTTCGCCGGGCCGCTCGGTGACCTGCTGACGGTGTGGCGCAGCGAGGAATACAGCCATGGGCCGCTGATCCCGCTGCTGGCGCTGCTGATCGGGCTGCACCAGCTCGGCCAGGCCCGGCCCGAGCCGCGTCCGTCCTGGGTCGGGGCGGTGCTGCTGGCGCTGGCGCTCGCCCTGCTGTTCGTCGGCCAGCATGCCGCCTTCGTCGCCTTGTCGCTTTACGGGCTGGTGCTGGCGATCGCGGCGGTGCCGGTGGCGGCGTTCGGCACCGCGTTCCTGCGGATCTGCTGGCCCAGTCTGCTTTATCTCTGCTTCGCCATCCCGCTGCCCAACATCCTCTACAGCGGCCTGTCGTCCGAATTGCAGTTTGTGTCCTCCTCGCTCGGGGTGTGGTTCCTCGAACTGGGCGGGGTGCCGGTCTATCAGGACGGCAACGTGATCGATCTCGGGCAGGTCCGCCTTCAGGTGATCGAGGCCTGCTCCGGCCTGCGCTATCTGTTCCCGATGGTCAGTTTCGGCTACCTCGCCGCCTATGTCTTCAAGGGCCGGCTGTGGAAGCGGCTGCTGCTGCTGCTGTCGACCGTGCCGATCGCCCTGGTGATGAATTCGCTGCGGATCACCCTGATCGGCGTCGCCGTCAACACCTGGGGCATCGCGGCGGCGGAAGGGGTGATCCACGAGGTCGAGGGCTGGACGGTGTTCGTGCTGTGCATCGCGGTGCTGCTGGCCGAGGCGGCGCTGCTGGTGCGCCTGGGCCGGGGCGACCGGATCTGCCTCGACTACCTGACGCTGCCCCGCCCGCCGTTCTGGTCCGGCCGGCTGGCGGTCGCGCCGGCCGGGGGCGGACTGGCGGTGCTGGCGCTGGCGGCGGCGCTGGCGGCGGCGGCCGGCTGGTTCGCCCCGGCGGATGATCCGCCGTCCGACACGCCCCGCCCGCTGGCAGGCTTCCCCCCCGAGATCGGGGGATGGAGCGGTCTGCCGCTGACGCTCGATCCCGCGCTGCTCGGCGTGCTGCGATTGCAGGATTATCTGCTGGCCGATTTCCGCCGGGCGGGCGAACCGGCGCCCCCGGTCAATTTCTACGTCGCCTATTACAGCCGCCAGCGGGTCGGCGGGATGACCCACAGCCCGGCCAGCTGCATCCCCGGCGCCGGCTGGCGGATCCTCGCCGACGCGGTCCGCGCGGTGCCGCTGGCCGACGGGGCGGATCAGCCGGTGCGGCGGATCCTGGTCGGCAAGGGCGAGGCGCGGCAACTGGTCTATTACTGGTTCGACCAGCGTTGCCGCTCGCTGACCAGCCAGACCGCGCTGAAATGGTGGCTGCTGGTCGATTCGCTCCGGCTGCACCGGTCTGATGGCGCGCTGGTCCGCCTCTCGACCGCGCTGACCCCAAGCGAGACCGAGGACGCGGCCGACCGCCGGCTGGCGGCGTTCCTCGCCCAGGTCCGGCCGGCGTTGACGACGCGGCTCGGCCGCTGCGAGCCGGCGCGATGAGGGCGGCGGCCAGGAGGATGAGATGAGCCGGATCAGCGCGATCGTTCCGACCTTCAACCGCGCCGACCTGTTGCGGGCCTGCCTCGACTCGCTGCTGGGGCAGACCCGGCCGCTCGACGAGATCCTGGTGATCGACGACGGCTCGAACGACGACACCGCCCAGGTGGTGGCGGCGTATGGCGCCCGGCTGCGCTATTGCCGCCAGGACAATGCCGGCAAGTCGGTGGCGCTCAACCGCGCCCTCGACCTGATTTCCGGCGATCTGGTGTGGATCTGCGACGATGACGACCTCGCTCTGCCCGAGGCGGCGGCGCGGCTCGAGGCGGCGCTGGCGGCCGACCCGGCCGCCGGGCTGGCCTATGGCCGCTATCTGGTGTTCGATCATGCCGCCGGGCCGGCGGCGGCGCGTCCGCCCGATTACTGGCCCGAGGCGCATGAGGGCGACGAATTGCGTGCCCTGCTGGAGGATTGCTTCCTGTTCCAGTTCGCCACCCTGGTGCGGCGGGACGGCTACCGCCGGGTCGGGCCGTTCCGCACCGATCTGGTGCGGTCGCAGGATTACGAGATGGGGCTGCGTCTGCTGCGGCATTTTCCCGCCCGCTTCGTTGACGCGCCGCTGTTCCTGCAACGGGCCCATGGCGGGCTGCGCGGCACCCGGGCCGAGCAGATCCGCGCCGGGCAGATGATGGCGCGCTGGGCCGAATATGACCGGGCGATCTTCCGCGACCTGCGCCGGGAGATGGCGGTGGCCGATTTTCTGCCCCGCGCCCTGGCCGGGCTGAGCGGGCCGGGGCGGGAGCGGGCGGCCCGGCTCGAACGCGGCTGCGTGTTCGCCCGGCGGCAGATGTGGGACGAGGCGGTCGAGGATCTCGCCGTCGCGGTGCGGCTGGGGGACGGCGCGGCGCCGCTGCCGGCGGAACTGGCGATCGCCCGCCGCTGTCTGCTCGGCAAGCATGGCTGCGCCGATCTGCCCGGCCGGGCCGACGTGATCGCGGCGGTGGCCGATCTCGCCCGCGCCAATGCCTTCGGGGCCGCGATGGTGGCGGCGCTGGCCCAGCCGCTGGTGTGGCGCGGCCGCGAGGCCCTGGCCGCCGGCCGGCCGGGGCTGGCCGCCGGGTTTGTCCGGGTGCTGTGGCGCTGGCGCGGCCCGTCCGGCGCCGCCGCCGCGCTGGGCGCCAGCCTGCGCGGCAAGCTGGCGGCTGGTCTGACCGGGGAGGAGGCGCGGCGGTGATGTCCTGGCCTGACCGACTGTGCCGGCTGGGGCGCCGGATCGGCCCCGGGCTGTCCTGGCGCCGGCGGCATCTGCTGTGGCGGCTGACGGTGCGTTGGGCTCTGGTCAGGACCGCCCTGCGCTGGGCGGCGCGCCGTCCCGGGCGGCCGCATGGCCTGACGGCGCCGCTGGTGGTGTCGCTGACCTCCTATCCGCCGCGTTTCCCGACCCTGGCCCTCACCCTGCGATGCCTGCTGACCCAGGATCTGCGGCCGGACCGGGTGGTGCTGTGGGTCGCCCATGCCGATCTCGCCCTGCTGCCGCCGGCGGTGCTGGCCTTGCGCGGGGCCGGCCTGACCATCGCCGCCACCGAGGATCTGCGCTCCTACAAGAAGATCATTCCGGCGCTCGAGGCCTTTCCCGACGCGGTGATCGTCACCGCCGACGACGACCTCTATTACCCGGCCGACTGGCTGCGGCAACTGGTCACGGGCTGGGAGGGCCGGCCCGACCGGATCGTCTGCCGGCGCGCCCATCTGGTCGGCCGCGACGGCGACGGCGGCCTGCGTCCCTATCGCGCCTGGGGGTTCGAAACGGTCCGGGACGGGGACTCGACCGAGATCTTCCCGACCGGGGTGGGCGGGGTGCTGTATCCGCCCGGCTCGCTTCATCCCGAGGTGCGCGACCGGGCGGCGTTCCTCGATCTGTGTCCCCAGGCCGACGATGTCTGGCTGTACTGGATGGGGCGGCGCAACGGCATGCGTTATCGCCGTGTCGGCGATCGCGCCGGGCTGGTGTTCTGGGACGGCACCCAGGAGGTTGCGTTGTGGAACGACAACCTCGCCCAGGACGCCAACGACCGCCAGATCGCCCGGATGGTCGCCCGCTATGGCCTGCCGGGGGCGGTGCCGGCGGCGTGGGGGGAGGACCATGGGCCACGATGATCTGAAAAAGGCTTCGGTCAACGGCGTTCTGGTCAGTTCCTCGTCGCAGATCGTCAAGTTCGCCCTCCAGTTCGGCTACCAGGTCGCCATCTCGCGGCTGTTGTCTCCGGGCGATTTCGGACTGGTGGCGATGGTCGCTCCGATCGTGGCCTTCGTCGCGATCCTGTCCGACCTGGGGCTGTCCCAGGCGACGATCCAGCGGCGCGAGGTCGATCAGGAGATCCTCAGCTTCATTTTCTGGTGCAACTGCCTCGCCGGGCTGTTCATCGGCGTGGCGTGCCTCGCCCTGGCCCCGGTCGCGGCGGCGTTCTATCACGAGCCGAATGTCGTCGCGATCATGGGTCTGTCGGGGGCGTTCCTCTGGCTCAACGCCCTGGGGGCGCAGCATCAGGCGCTGCTGAACCGGAACCTCCGTTTCCTGGATCTGGCTAAAATCGACGTCCTCGCTTTCCTGGCGGGGGCGGTCTGCGGCGTGGCGGGCGCCGTCCACGGATTGGGATACTGGTCGCTGATGCTGACCCAGGGGGTGACGACCCTCGTCTCGGTCGCGCTGTCCTGGCGCGCGGCCCGGTGGATCCCCGGCCCGCCCCGCTGGGTCGGGGCCGGGCGGAGCGCGCTGAAATTCGGGCTGAACCTGACCGGGTTCAACTTCTTCAATTTCTTCGCCCGGAACCTCGACAACGTCCTCATCGGCCGTTATCTCGGACAGGAGCAGCTCGGCCTCTACGATCGCGCCTACAAATTGCTGCTGTTGCCGCTGACCCAGGTGTCGGCCCCGTTTGCCCGGGTGGTTCTGCCGCTGCTGGCGAAACTGGCCGATGATCCGGCCGCCTATCGCCGGGCCTATCTTCGCGTCCTCGAATTCATCGTCCTGGTCACCTTTCCCGCCATCGTGTTCGGCGGCTGCCACAGTTCGGTGCTGGTGGTCACCCTGCTCGGGGTGCAATGGGGCGGGGTGGCCCCGATCTTCTCGGTCCTGGCGGTGGGGGCCGTTCTCTCCCAGATCACCCATACCACCGGCTGGCTGTTCATCTCCCAGGACCGCACCCGCGAGATGCGGAACTATGGCATCCTCAGTTCGATCGTCTTCATCACCTCCTTCGTGGTCGGGCTGCCCTGGGGCGCGATCGGGGTGGCCACCTGCTATGTCGGCGTCGGTCTGGTGCAGGGGCCGCTGCTGTGGTGGGCGACCACCCGGGTCGGGCCGGTTTCGCTGCGGGCGCTGGTGCGGTCGATGCTGCCGCATCTGGTCGCGGCGGCGACGCTGGCCGGGCTGCATCTGGCGCTGTCGCGGCTGGTCGCGGTCGATATCTGGCTGGCGGGGGCGCTGTTCGTCCTGTCCTATCCGGTTTATCTCGCCGTGGTGGCGTTGTTTCCCGACGGACGGTCCTGCCTCGCCTTCCTGACCGGACGGGCGCGGGATCTGGCGCGGTCGCTGCGGCGCCCGGCCCCCTGTCCGCCCGGCTGAACGGTCCCGGCCGAGGCGATCAGGCGGTTTCGAGCAGGAACGGCCGCAGATCGGGCTGGGCCGGTTCGGCGCCGATCAGGCCGGTGCCGGGGCCGAGCCGGGCCAATGTCAGCGCCAGCGCGGTCAACTCGGCCGGGGCGAGACCGTCCAGTCCGGTCCCCTCGGTGGGGTGATGCCGCACCTGTCGCCCTTCGGCGCGCGCTTCGGCCAGCCGGGCCGGATCGGGCGCGGCGGTCAGCACCAGCGCGGCTGGCGGCGGGGCGCGGCGGGGCAGGCGGTCGCCGAGGCGGCGCAGCCGGTTGCCCACCGCCTGGGCCAGCGCCCGCGC
>NZ_JBHUIY010000028.1:0-48737 GCF_042683125.1 Phaeospirillum tilakii | reverse complement strand
CGGCGATGTCGTGGTCGAGCAGGGTTTCCGCCTCTTCCCGGCTGATGCCGACATCATCGAGATTGCGGCCGATGCCGATGGTCAGCTTGCCGGCGGGGCAGCGGTAGGGCTTGAGGCGCAGGCTTTCGTCGCGGATCAGGTCGGCGCGCAGGGTGGCGGGGTCGTAGGCGGTGGTCATTGGATGTCATCCTCGGGCTCGGGGGTGATGCGCGATTTCAGGGCTCGGCGCCGCAGGGTCACGCCCTGGGCGAGGAAAACGGCGGTCAGCGCCAGCACGACCACCTGCAACAGGGGCTCAAGCAGGTGGGCAAAAGCGAGGACGCCGCCGGCAACCCCCGCAGCACCAAAGTCGTTGACGGTAGACGGGTTGGCCGGCATGGCGGCTCCTTTCAGGCGGGCACAAAAAAGGCCGCACGCGGCGGCCGGGGTGGAATGGCTGGCTAAAGCGAGACCTCGACGACAAGGTCACGGGTGGCACCGGTTCTGTTGGTGAACGTTGTTTTGGTCGCCGCGTTGCCGTCAGAGGCATCGGCAAATTTCACTGTCACGCGGTCTGTCGCCACGGCGTTGATCGTTTCACTGCCGATCACCAAGGGCTCATCCCGCGCCGATACAGCGGCGTAAAATTCCACTTCGGCCCAATAGGCGTTTCTGCCAGAAGTTGTCCCCTGCTCAGAGACTCTATACGCCAGATATGGCGTGCCGGTAGAAAGCCCAGATGAAGAGTCGATTGTAATAACAACACCCGCTGTATTGGTGTCTGTCCTCCCCGCGCTGGTGTAAAGGTCAGTTTGTGTGGCGAACCCGTCGTTTGATCCCTGCACCTTTATTGTTGCGTTAGAAGAATTGGGATCATAGCCGACATCTGTCGGAGCATACAAAACAACTCTATGCAGAGGCTGCGGAGAACTGAATGAAAGCCCGATAGAATCAGGGTTGATGTTGTTTGACTGGGCGCCGGAGGCGCCGCCCTGCGATGTGACGCCGTCGAACGCAGCAGACCTTCTGGAGCCATAATTGTACCCGCCAATCGGCGTGCCGCCGATGAGCTTCTGATAGCCACTAGAGGCAACAAGGTAGGCGCGAGCCTCTCTTTCACGGGCACCGGCATCGACCCAATGTTCGACCGTGACAGCCGCACCCACCGCAAGCGCCGAATTACGCGCTTGAAACACCGCAGCGTGCCACGGCTCGAACGCAATGGTCGTCGCGCTGATTGCGCGCCCCAGGCAAACGGATACGTTTTGCGCCCCGCTGGCCGGAACGGCGGGCTCAGTCTGGGTCACCCCCCCAACCACCGCCGAGGCCCACACGGGCGCGCCCGGGGTTAAACCGACAAAGCCAGAAACCGGTCCGGGGCCGACCTGGGCCGCCCCAATCTGCCCGGCTGAGATGGCGGCGAGGGCGATACCTCGCACAGGAGAGCAGCGGACGGGGTTGGTCGCATCGGTGTCAATGGCGTACCAGCGACCGACCGGCCCTCGCTGGCCAAAGGTGTCGCAATAGATCGTCGCAAGAGCGGCGATCTCCTCGCCAGCGGTGACCGTTTCGCGGCCGGTGATGAGGGTGCTGGCGGATAGCCCAAGGATCAGCACCTCCCCCACCCCCTCGACCGTGGTGACATTTGCGGTCAGGGGCCCCGCCACCCCGATCTTGGCCGACAGGGTGGCGGGGGTGGTGTCGGCGGGGCTGACCCGGACGGCGCCGACCGCGCCGCCGATCTCCCCGACCGCCGCGCGAGTCTCGCGCAGGGCCTCCAGCATATCGTCCTGTGCCTGTTTGGCCTCGCCGACATTGCGCTTGTCGTTCGTAAAATACCCCTTGGCGGGCAACTCGGTCGCCATGTCAGTGCCCCTTGAGATTGTGGATATCGATCACGGCGGCGGTGTCGGCGCCCGCCGAGTTGACGGCCCGCAGCAGCGGCCCTCGGATCGGGTCGCGATCGACCACCAGGACCGAGACAGCACCAGTGCCGGTGTCCTGGAGGGTGATCGTCCCGACATAGTCGATCGCCCGATAAGTCCGGGTAATCGGGATCCGGCCGCCGCCAGCCGGGATGAACAGATCCTCGAACGACTCGACGATGTCGGGGACATCAACCACGGCGGCGAGCGCCGAGACGACGCCCTGGTTAACGCCGGCCTCGGTCACGATCCGGACGTAGTAGGGCTGGCGGGTGCAGGTCATGCTGCCTGGCCAGGGGGTCCAGGCCGACACACCGCCGAGGTAAGCGGCGGCATCGTCCGGGAGGTAGGCGGCGGCATCGTCCGGGAGGTACAGGCCGCCATCGTGGTGCCGCAGCAGGATCTGCCAGCCCTCGCCGCTAATCGTCGCCGCGATCGTCATCGATCCCGGCGTGAAGTCGGCCGGCGGCACGATCGGCGGCAGGTCGTAGACCATCCGCTGGTAAGAGACAGGCAGGTACGGGTCATCGATGTTGGGCAAGTACAGCGGGGCATCGGCAGGCAAATAGGCCTCGCCGGTATCGGCCGCGACAAGGTGTCCGTCGACCACCGATCCGTCAGCCACGGTCCCGGCAAAGCCGGCGGCCGCGTCGTCATAGGTCCAGACGGCGTTGGCGACCGCCGGCTCTCCCAGCCCAACCGTCAGGTAGGCGGTGCCGGTCGAGAGGTTGCCGGAGGTATCCACCGACCGGACCATGATGGTGCGCTCGCCGGACCCGAATTGCGCCAGATCAAGCTCGCGGGCGGTGACCACCGCCCCATCGGTCGGCCAGTCCATTCCCTGCTGCCAGTTGCGGGTCCGGCCGGCCAGGTGGCGGATGCGGCTGCCGGCGAGGTCGGCCGGCGGGTCCGGGATTTCCCAATAGGCCCGGCCATCCCGACGAAACAGGTTGATCGGGGTCGGCGGCGGGTCGCGGCCGGTGATCTGGTAGGCATAGGCCGGCACGTCGGCGATGTCCTGCAAGCCGCCGCCGCGCTGATTGAACCCCAGCACCTTGAGATGGATCGTGGTGCCGATCATGTCGGCGGTGAACGGCAGCTTGAAAATCGCGTCATCGAGGCGGGCGAACCGCGCTCCGGCGGCGTGGACCGACACCGTCGAGCGGTAGGCCCCGCGCCGGAGATAGGCGAGGTCATAGCGGCCGGGCCCGGTCAGGTCGGCGTCGCGGTAGGACAGCATCTCGCCATCGACCCAGCAAAGGGTGACATAGAGGTCGGCGTCGGTCTTGGTGCCAGACAGCAGGGTGGCGCCGCTCTCGGACAGATCGACCGCCAGGGTCGAGGCGGTGTCAGGGTCGGCGGTGGCCGCCAGATCGGCGGACAGCACGCCGGTCCGGGCCTTGCCGTTGACCGCCCCCGCCCGCTTAAAGGTGTCGCCGTCGAGCGACAGCCACACCTCGCAGCCGCCCCAGTTCGGATCCGCACTGCTGATCGCCACCCAGACCTCAAGCCGCCCGGCGGCCGTGGTCAGCTCGTAGGGCGCCTCGAAGATGACCGGCGGGTTGCACAGCGCCGCCGGCGGGATGTTGTAGCCGGAGCGGTAGCCGGAGCGGACCGCGACCGGCCGGGAGGCCATGGCGCCAACGATGCCGGGCACATCCTCGGCGGTGACCCGGAAGGAAAAGGCATCCTCTTCCGTGATCTCTTTGACCCGCACCGGGAAGTTGACGAAGCCTTGTCCGGGCTCGCCGATCCAGAGGATATCCATCGGCTCGACGATCGCGCCGACCGGGCCCAGGCCGAACTCGTAGCCGGCGGTAACGGACAGGTCGCGCGCCTGGACCATGTCGGCGACGTGCTGTGCGATCGCCGCCGTGTGCAAAAAATGAGCGGCGATCGAGTTGCCGGGGCGCTGGCCGTAGGTCGCCTTGTGCCCGTCATCGGTCGCGGTGACGGTGTTGACGTTATAATCGTCGCTGCGGTCGTGGTACTCGACCGTTAGGTAATTGGCGAGGTCGGACTGATCCTTGCGCTTGACCTTGATCGGGGTCTCGTCATCGCTCGCCGCCGGCAGCAGCATGGTCGCATCGACGATCAGCACCGGGGTCAGGTCCGGCACATAATCGCCAACCGGCTGATCGGCGTAGGGCACGATCTTGAGGTGGTCGCCCGACCACACCGCCTCGGACAGGGTGGCCTTGGTGTAATCCTGGATGATCTCGCGGCCGGATCTGGCGTCGGTGTAGGCGTCGCTGATGACGATGCCGTGCGCGGCGCACCACGCCGTGTAATCGGTCAGATCGGCCATCATCCCGACCTGGCCGCAGCCCCAGGCGGTATCCTCGACCACGAGCCGGATCGCCTCGGCGGGCGAGATGTCGTAGGCCCCGCCGGCATCGGTGGCGACCGGGGTGCCGAGGCCGCGCACCTCCCAGTTCCAGGCCGGCAGGCTGCTGGAGGTGCCGAGGTCGGCGGCGGCAATGCCGACATAGGCGAGACCGGAATAGGCCAGCGCCTGATCGGGGTGGGCCGAGGCCAGCCAGGGCCAGACCGGCTGGCCGTGCGCGCCGGTGGCGACGTTGACCGACGATCCGAGATCGGCCAGTGCCTTTTTATCGTCCGATACCCAGACCGTGCCGATGCCCTGGATCGGTCCCACGCACAGGCCGACCATGGTCGAGGTCTTGTAGGTGTAGCTGGTTGTGGTGGTGCCGCCGCCCCCGCCGCCACCGCCCTTGCCGCCACCCCCGCCACCGCCGGAGGAGGAGGTGTGGGCGATCGCCTGAAAATCGCCATACCAGACCAGATTGCCGGCGACGCGCTTGGTGCCGAGCACCACCGCGACCACCTTGCCGGCGCTCGACGATTGGACGTTGAGCGCGGTCTCGTGCTGGGTGGTGGTCGCCTCGGGCTGCGTCGTCTGGCCGCCGCCGAAGATGGTCACGACCACACCCGCAAGCGATAGGCGCGGCGAACGCGGCCCGCGACCTCGGGGCCGTCACCAGACGACTCGATGACGCCAAGGCCCTTGACCGCATGGATGATCGTCGGCCAGCCGGTGACGATGGCGCCGTGAGCGAAGGCGCGGCCGAAGCGGTACATGACTAGGTCGCCGGGCAGCGGCGCATCGACCAAGCGGGCGACCCGCTCGACCGCGGCAAGGTAGCGCTCGACCCCTCGGTGCAGGTGCCAGTCGGGCGGGTAATAGCCGGGGTCCTGGGGGCCGATCAGGCCGAGGCCGGCATAGATTTCGGCCGGCAGCATGGCGCAATCGACCCCTGCGCCCTTGACCCGGCCGCGCTCGTGGTAGGGCGTGCCGAGCCACGAGCGCGCCTCGGCGACCACCGCCGCGCGCTGCGATGCTTCCAGGTCGGTCATGGTGTCTCGGCTCAGTAGGCGGTTTCGGGGGAGGGGATGTAGGGCATCCCGCCGTAGCGCAGAACGTTGTCGAACCGGCCGCAGCCGGTGGCGGTGCCCTGGGTCTTGTCGCAGCCGGGGGTTAGGAGGCAGGTGTCGCCCGGCTGCGGCGCCCAGGGCAGCGGGGTCTTGAGCAGCAGCTTGCCGCCATCGGCCGCCCGCACCGCGCGGCGGAAGGTGGCATCCTCGCCGCTGGTCAGCGCCAGGGTGCCGCCGGCCCAGGCTCCGGCGGCGATGTTGGTGACGACATAGCCGTTGCTCGACCCCGGCAGCACCGTGCCGGCGGTCGCGTGCGCGGCCAGATCGACACCGCAGCCGACGTCGCCCAGCACCCAGCGGCAGCCGGCGCCGTAGACCCGCCAGGGTATTTGCAGGTCCAGGCGCTTGAGCGGGCTGTTGATGGTCAGCACCGACTTGGCGGCGAAGCAGTCGATGTCGCCGACGAAGCCGGTGAAGCGCAGCAGGGTGCCGATCAGCCCGGGCGGGGTGGCGAGGTCGTAATAGGCCCAGGTCAGCCGCACCGCTGCGCCGTCGAACATCCCGACCCGCAGCGCCTGCCGCAGCGGGATGCCGGCGATCAGCGGCTCGGCGCCGGCATCGGGGGACAGCGTCATCTGCTGCGAGGCCGTCTCCACCCCGGTCGTCAGCCGGCATTTGTCGCGGGTGATGCGGAGGTCGGAGCCGTAGGTCTGCCCGTCCACCGTCAACGCGATGTCGGCCGAGGTCCAATGCAGGGTCAAGCCGCAGGGGAGGGCGATGGTCCACAAATCGAAGACGCGGTGCGGCCGGCGCTCGGCCAGCAGGGTCTTGAGGGCGGGGGAGACGTCGATCATCGCACGCTCACCAGGGTGCAGGTTTGCAGGTCCCAGAGGTTCCGGGCGAACTGGTTGAACTCGGCCTGATCGAGATCAAAGCGGACCCGCCAGCAATAGGACAGGTCGGCGGTGATCGCCGCGCCGGGGGCAGGGGCGGACGCGAAGGTGAACAGGCCGCTGTCCGAGACCGTCCAGCCCGACAGCTGCTTGGCGCCCGCGACATAGACCGCCTGGGATCCCCACAGCGCCTTGACCGGCTCGACGAAGCCGCCGAGGCCGCGCACCGCCTGGAACGTGGTGGTGACCCCGTCGCCGGTGCCGAGCAGCTGGCCGGACACCGCGCAGTCGCTCGGATCGCGGAGCAGGAAATCGTCGAGCCGCCCCTGCCGCGCCAGGAAGAAGCCCAGCAGGGTGCGAAGTTCGTCGGTGGCATCGTCGCGCAGCAGCTCGTATGTCAGCGTCCAGTGCCACAGCGGGTAGACCCAATTGCCGATCCGGGTCTCGCCGCCGTCCGCGCCCTTGACGATGGTGGTCGAAAATTCCGGCGAGCGCTTGATGTCCCAGGTCAGGCCGGGCAGCGACGGGAACAAAGCGTTGCTCATGCCGGAGGCTCCAACGAAAAAGGCCGCCCCGAAGGACGGCCCTGAAAAGGTCGAACGGCGCGGCAGGGCGCTATGGCGCCTGCCGGGGCTGATCCGGCACGCGATCCGGGGCTGACGCTCCAGACGACAGCCCCATGCCAGTACCCGTTGCACCGGACGATGCCGAGACGGTCTTGAGGAGTCCGGCGCGGTCGAAGGTGAGCGTCGCCGAATTCGTCTTCATATCGGCGCCCCCGACAAAGGCGCCGACGATGGGAATGAACGTTTCCGGTCTGGTCTGGACCTGCGCGTAGCTGTAAACCAGAACGCGGGATCCATCTGGCAGAAGCATCTGATTGGACGGCTTCCCAATCGATGCCACAACGTCCTGTACCGTCGTCTTTCCTGGCTCGAACTGAGCGAGCTGCTCCTCTTTAACCTGAACCCCGCTTGCCGCGCACCCTGCCAGCGCCACAACGCTTATGGCGGCAATCGCCCTTCGCATTTTAAGCCCCTATCGGTTGTTTCTGCTTTATCATGACGCAGCCGATGGCATCAGGCAATCTGCCCAACGCCCAGACGGATCAGACCGACAGCAACCTCCTTGACCAAGGCCGGCATCAGCCCGGCACCGGCTTTGCGCAGATGGGTTTTGGTGCGCTCCCAGATGGTCCGGTCCCGCACGGCGTCGAGGAAGTCATGCCCTTCCCACGTCATGCGGGCAATTGTCACGGCGATCGGGGTTCCGTTGGCCCCGGCCAGCGTCGTTCCGGCGAGATAGCCGGCCTCGATCAAGATAGCCGCGTGATAGAGGACTTCCGCGTCGCTCCACTCCCCGGTCACGGAAAGATCGGCTGCCGACACAACCGCCTGCGCGGCTTCGGCGGCCAGGAGGATCTCCCGAACAAGGTCCATATCACGCTTCATGAGAGGCATCATCACCTTCTATGCGGGTGTGGGTCAACGCTCCGTCAGGTCCGCCGTTTGTTGAAGGCGATGGTCAATCGCCTTGGGATACTTCCTCCCGTTCGGATGCGCCCCCGAGGATCAATCTCAGCGACGGGCGAGACGATGCCGGGGCGCTCAACAAGGCTTCCACCGTTTCCCGCAGCAGTTCGGCAGGGATATGGCGCACCGGGTTGTTTCCGCAATCTCTGTTCTTTTGGATATCTATTATCGTATTCATAACGTTAATGGCTGATTGATGAGTGATAATTCCACTTTCGATCACGCAAACTATCAGCCCGCGCAATACGTCGATTGAGCCAATAACCAGATCGTTTGTGTCGTCGCTCATGACTTTTTCCTCCCACCCAGAGCCAGCGCGAAGGCGTTCCCGTCTTTCTGGGCCTTAAACACCGCCTCGGAGATTTCAGCCTTCATATTCATGATGTCCTGCTTGCGAACCGGGCCGTTGACGGTGATCGGGCCGACGTTGACGGTGTGGTCGATTTTGGGGCTGTTGTGCGTCGTGTTGCTGCTGGCGGTGAAATTTGCCCCCGGCGATTCACGCAAGAAATCTGGCAGGCCCAAACGAGGCATCCCCCGCATCTGGGCATTGCCGGCGGGGAGCGCCGTCGCCTCCGCCCCGCCGCCGGTCAACATCGCGCGGAGGGGCACCGCCAGCGAGGCCGGCAGGACCATTTCCTTCTTGTGGAGCAGCGTCGGCATGTCGTCCGACGGCACTTCCCCCCAGCCCCTCTCCGCTGCGGCGACCCCAAGGAAACTCATTGCGGTGGCGAGGTGGGCTGCGCCGACTTCGGGCGCCATCGCCCAGCCCACGAACGGGATCGCGGCGACCGATGCCATTGCCGCCGCCGCGCCGATACCGGCATAGGCCGGGATCTCGGCGGCAGCCTCGGCCTTTGCCGCCGCGATAGCGGCGATGGATGCGGCGGTATCGGTTGTCGCCCTGGCACCAGCTTCGGCCGCCGTCGCCCCCGTCTTCGCCGCCTCCAGCCCGAGCCATTGCGCGATCTGTTCGGCGATGCGCCCGAAGAAGGATGCATTCTCGGTCGCGCCAATCGCGGTCCGCGATGCCGCCCCGGCCCCCGTCGCCCCCGTCTTGGCCGCCTCCAGCCCGAGCCATCGGCCAATGGCCGTGTTCGCAAATAGAGCATCGGCCGCCCCCATAACAATGTTTCGGTGCATCCAATCGGCGGCGACCTTGACACCCATGTTGGCATAGGAAATTGCAATCGACTGCGCGGCACGCTGCGTCAACTGTTGGCGGGTCAACGTCCCCTGGATGTAACCCTGGGTCATTTGCTGGGTGGCGTCGAGGAAGGGGGCGGTGATCGACTTGATTTCCGCCAGACGGTTCAGCGTCTCCTGGTGGTCGATCTGTTTCATTTGGAGGGCGCGGCGCTGTTCCAGATCCACCAGCTGGTTGGCGATGCGCGCCCGCTCGGTTTCCTCCTGTCCGGCCAGGGCCAGCTTGCGGTCGAGCAGGTCGCGCTCGATCTGGTATTTTTCCTCGGCGATGGCGCGGGCGGAGGCGATCTGCTCCGACCCGTCCGACAGGCCCATCGACTTGCGGAACGAGGCGTCCTCTTGACGGGAGGACAGGCCGGCGGTCGCCTGACCGGCCAGCCCGTCGGCCTCGATCGCGGCCAGATCGCGCGCCGCCTTGGCCCGCGCCGCCACCTCTTCGTCAAGCTGCTTCTGGCGCTCGGCAGCATGCTTGGCGCGCAGGGCGGTGATGTCCGCCTCGGCGGCGGCGATCTCGACCCGCTGATCGGCGTGATCCTTGCGCAGCAGCGCCAGCTTGGCCTCGGCCGCCTCCATCTCGACCGCGCGGCGGCGATCCTCGATGTTGAGCGCGAGGGAGAGTTCCTCGGTCGCCGACACCTCCAGCAGGGCGCGGCGCTGGGTCAGCGCCTGCCGCTCTGCGTCGAGGCCGGTCAGGGCGAGATCCTTGCGGGCGTCGATCGCGGCGGCGGCGATCTGCTTTTGCTGATCGCTGTAGGCCTTGGTCGCGGCGGCGTTGGCGGCGGTGCGAGCTGCCTGCATGGTGGCCTCGGCCTCGCCCGCCTCGACCGCCTTGCCCAACAGGCCGATCTCGGCCTGCCGGATCGCCAGATAGCGCTGACCCTCGACGCCGCCCATCTGGGTGGCCTTGGCCTGGGCCTCGGCCATCAGCACCGCGCGCTGCCCCTCGGTGACGTAGGTGCTCTCGGCCCGGTTGACCGCGCCCAACGCCTGGGTCAGCCGGTCAACCGCCGCCGCGTCGCCGGCCGCCTTCGCGGCGTCGAGCCCCTGTTCGACCGTGGCGCGCTGGCCGGCCAGCGCCTGCCGGGCCGGCTCGGTCGGCAGGATGGTCTTGGCGAGCGTGGTGGCCGCACCAAGATCGGCGGCAGCCTTGCTGCTGGCCGCAGCCTTATCCGCCCGGTCGCGTTCCTCGGCAAGCTGGCGCTCCAAATCGGCGATGCGCCGGCGCTCGGCATCAATCATGTCCTGGCGGCCGAACATCCAGCCACCGGTTCCACTGCCTTTTTCGAGATTGGCCAGCCGTTCCCGCGCCTCGGCCAGTTTGTCGGCAACGGTCAATGAGCCTGATGATGCGTTCCTGAAAGAATCCCAGGCATCAGACAGGCCGTTGACGGCCCTGGTCCACAGGCTCGTTTCCGAGGCCGCCCGGGCGATAGCGGCGCGGTAGCCGTCCAGCACGGCGTTCTGCGCCCCGGTCGTATCGCCCATGCGAACCATCGCTTCGATGGCGCGGACCTGTTCCGCCGTCAGGCCCTGGTACTTTTCCATCAGCATCTGGGCGGTCTTGGCTTGGTCCCCCAGAGATTCGGCGATGGCCTTCCCCGCCTCTGCCGGGGCGGTCTTGGTCAGCGCCACCCAATCGGCGATCACCGTTTCCGCTTTTTCGAAAGCCCCGCTGGAAACCGTACCGGCCTCCAGCATTGCCTTCTGAATCTCCCGCGCCTCCGAAACCGAGACCCGGCCGGAGTCGGCCATGGTGTGGGCGAAGGATTCCAGGCTCGACGCAGTCTGGCCCGACCCCTGCCCGGTCAGTTTTAAGGCTTTATCGATGTCCTCCAGCCGGTCACGGTATTGCATCGCGGCAACAACGCTGGCGCCGATCGCCACCACCACCGCCGAAGCGGCGGCTGCCGCCGCGAGCAGGCCGCCCCCGGCGCCGGTACCGGCGGTCCCCAGGGCGCCCAGGCGAGAGCCGGCGGTCTCGGCGATCTCGCCGGTGGCGGCGATATCCTCGGCCGAGGCGGACGCCGCCTCACCGGTCTCGCGCGCCGCCTCGGCCGCTTTCTGACTGCCCTCGTAATACAACTTGAGGCCGTAGATGATGTCGGGGACGGGCGACAGCATCAGGGCCGGGTCCCAGCCCGAGGCCATGCCGACGTTGGCGACGTTGATCAGGTTGGCCTGGATGATCTGGCGGGCCTGGACCATCTGGCCGGACACGCGGACGGCGGCGTCTCCCATGTCCAGCGTGTCGTTGATGACCTTCCGCTTGACCTGCGCCTCTTCCGCCAGCATGGCCTGCCACCGCTCGGCCATCTCGCGGTCTTCCCGCTCGGCGCGCTGGCGGCGGATCAGGGCGGCGGCGGAGGCATCGGCCGCCGCCGCTTCCTCGCGGAACGCGAGGGCGAAAACGCCAGCCGATTCGCCGGCCGACTTTCCGCCGCTGGGCATCCCGCCGCCGAGGAAGGCGAGGGTCGCCGCCGCCGCCTCTTGCCGGCGCGCGTCGGCTTCCTTGCGGAGCGCCTCCACCCGGATCGCGGCATTGCTTTTCGCGGCGGCGGTGGCCACGGCGTCGGCCCGGGTGACGGCCTCGGCCGCCTGCGCCAGGACAGCCTGTTGCTCGACCACGAAGCGCACCGCGTCCGCCGCGTCGCGATGGCCGGCGGCCAGCAGGGCCGTGGCCCGCGTTTCGTCCATCGCGCCGCCGATGGTGCGGGAAAAGGCGGCAGCAAGGATCTTGGCTCGCGTCTCGGCCGCGTTGCTGGTGTCGGCCAAGCTGGCGCGGTAGGCCTGCTCGAACCGGCTGATCGACTGGACGCTGTCGCCGACGGTGCGGGCGGCGGCCTGATAATCGCGCGAGGTCGAGGTGAGGCGGCGGGTGTTGGTCTCGGTCTTCTCGACCTCGGCCGCCAGTTCGCCCATCGCATCGGCCGCGCCTTCGGCCGCCGCCTCGACCTGCCCGAGCGCCTGCGCGCCCTGGCTCCCGTCGATGCGGAGATCGACTGTCCGTTCGTCGGCCATGTTACCGCCCTTGCATCTCGATGATCAGGGCCGGGAAACGGCCCCGACCTTTCGCGCCCTCGGCGCCGTCAACCCCAACGTAACCAAAGCGTGTCTTGACGATATTTCCAAACCGCCGGTTGACGGTTTTCGCGGTCAGCTCGTAGACCCCGTCCGGGGCCTGGGCGCTGGAGCCCTTGCGCTGGGCTGGGGCGTCATCCTTGGCTTTCACCCGCCGCCCGCCCTCGATCTTGCGGGCATAAGGCAGGGTGTTGGTGATCACCACGGTCTTGGCGTCGCCGATCTGGGACAGGTCGGTGACCAGGGCGCCGTCGGCAAACACCTCGTGCCCGCGCCGGTATGCCCCACTCAACACCGGGCTGACGGCGCGCAGGGCCTCGAGCGCGAAACCGACCACCTCGGCGCCGTAGCGAAAATGGAAGTAGGCCCGGCCGAACGGGTCGATCTGCTCGATCGCGCGGCCGGGCACCCCGTCGATCGCCTGATCGTAATCGGTCGGGCGATCCTCCCGCAGGACGCGGCCCAGCTCGTCTTTGACGATCCGGACCAGTTCCTGCTGGCATTGCTCCCGCGCGCCGGTCAGCACCACCGAAATCATGCGGTCGAAGGCGGGCATCCGGGCCATTCGCTACCCCCGCATGATCACGCCGCCGGCGGCGCTGAAATCGGCCAGGAACTGGGCCAGACCCGCCTTCTTGACCTCGGTGCCCTCGGGCTCATCGCCCTTGTGGCCGAGGTAGGCGGCGACCATCACCCCGACCGGCGGGGTGCGCCGCCACGCGGCGTAGAGGGCCTTGACCCGGTGCAGGGTCAGGCGGCCGACGGACTCCCAGTCTCCGGCCCCGAAGACGACGAGGTCGGCGTAGAGCCGGTCCCAGTCGCATTCGGGGGCACCAGCGCCGTCAGGCGCTCCCCCAGCTGCCGGAGCCCGGCCACCCCCCCGATGCGGTCAATCGCGGCCCACACGTCATCGACGGTCGCCGGCAGGGCGCCGACATCGTCGCGGCGCAAGGCCTTGGCCAGCACCTGGGTGGCGACGCTGATCGCGGCGGCGTGGCCCTGGGTGGCGACCGCCTGGTAATAGGCCGTGATCAGCGGCAGGACCTCCTGCAATTCGTCGAGCGAAAAGGCCCGGATCTGGTACTCGGTCCCGGCCAAGGTGATGGTGCCGGTTTCGGTGGCGATGCTCATGGGGAGGTCCTTATTCGGTGACGGAGACGATGCCGACATTGCCGGCGGCGTCGGCGAAGGCGCTGAACGACATTTCGGGGATGGAATAGTCGTCATTCTTGGCCGACAGCTTGAGGTCATCGACCATGCAGGAGTTGAGCTGGATGGTCAGGCGCTTGGACTGGTAGGCGGTGGTGTAGATCGCCTTGAACAGCGGGGCCGACCCCATGTCCTTGTTGGTGATCGTGGTGACCACGCCGCCGGTCGTGGCGGTGTAGGTGTAGGACAGCACCACCCCCTTGCCGGCATCGGCGGCGGCGAAGGTGTAGACCCCGGCTGCCGACACCGAATACTGACCGGCGGTCGGGGCGGCGGCGACCTTGGTGAAGGGGGCGCCGGTGTCGGCATAGCGGACACCGCCATCGGTGGAGAAAGCGGCGGCGTTGGCGACGGTGATGGTGTAGGCGGTGCTGGAGGGGATCGCCCCGGCCTCGTTGATCGCCGCCAGCAACTGGCCGGGCGCGCCGACATCGCCGAAGAACACGCTGTTGAACAGGGCGGAATTGACCGAGGCATCCTTGAACTTGCCTTCGATCGACCCCTTCCCGCGCGCGACCGCCAGCGGGAACTGCTTCTGGCCGTGCAGGGTCTTCTTGTCGAACTTGAAGTCCAGGCTCATATCCTGGAGCGCGTTGAAGCTGACCGGGGTGGAGACGGCGGAGGCGAGGGGGACCAGGATCAGGTTGCCCGATCCGAAACTGTACTGGGCCATGGCTTACTCCTCGAGGAGGGGCAGGATCTGCTGCTTCAGGGCGAACAGCCGGTTGTAGCGATCGGTGTCGCGGCTGATCGCCGAGTCGGGAATGGTCGCCTGCCACCACGCCTCGAAGCTGGCGGCGGGGGACAAGGCGGGGCGTTCCGGCGCCGGGGTGGCGTCGGCCGGGTCGGTGTCGGGCATGGGGGCTCCTGGGTTAGGGGGCGGTGATGTCGAGCCGCCAGTCGATCTGGACCGGGACGATCAGCCAGCGCTCGATGGCGGTCGCCTCATCGACACCGCGATAGGGGCTCATCACCGAGACCTCGCGGATGACGATGGTCCGGGCCCCGAGCGGCAGGGCGCCATCGGTGGTGTCGTCCGGGCGATACAGGCGGGGGATCCGGTCGGCCACCGCCTCGGCGGCGGCAATGCCGTCGCCAACCGGAGCGTGGACCAGGATGCCGAGCATCCCCCGAGCCCGACGGATGCCCCGATACAGCTCGACCCGGCGCTCGCGGACCAGATAGGTGCGGATGTGCGGTCCGCGCGGGTCGGCGCCCTCGCCGACGCGGGACACCGGCAGCCCGGCGAAAGACGCGCCGAGGGGCGCCTCCAGCGCGGCGCGGATGGCGGCATCGGAGATCATTTGCGGAGTTGGGCCTCCCAGCCCAGCAGGATCACCCCCCAAGTCTTGCGGCTGACGGTCACCACCCGATAGGGCGCGCCGTCAACCAGCGCCTCATGGCCGAGGGCCGGGACGATCGGGCAGCCCTGGGCGGCGATGACCGCCCGGAGGTCTCCGGCCTCGACCCCGCCGATCAGATCCTTGGCGGTGACCTCGACCACCCGGGCGGTGACGACGGTATCGGCGGCAAAGGACAGGGTGACGGGGGCGCCGGCCGGGACGGCGCCCGCCAGGGGCGGGTCGATCGGCACCGCCGCGAACAGGCCGCCATCGGCCGCCGAGGTCGGGGCCGCGACGGTGTAAAAGCGACCGCCGACGGCGATGACGTCCCCCGCCACCAGCCGCCCGACCGCATACTCGGCCCGCAGGGACAGGGTGGCGGCACCGGCCGGGGCGGCCGTCGCCACCTCCACCTCGCCGGCCAGGGTCGGCGGGGACTGGTCCGCTCCGCTCCCGGTCCTGGCCCGCCACGGCAGTGGGCCCCCCTTGGACAGGATCATGGCGCGGTAGCTGGCCGGGGTCATCAGACCGACCACCGCTTGTAAGGAGAGAGGCGGGCGGCAATCTCGGCCGGCAGGCCATCGACAAGGGCAAGCGCCACCTTGTCGGGGTCGGACCATGAATTGGCCCCGACGCCCTCGACGCTGCTGGTCCGCAACGACGGATCCCGCCCGGCCGCGTGCCACAGGCGCGTCACCAGCTCGAGGCAGGCGCGGGCGAGGTCGGCCGGGCAGCCGGCCGGCAGGTCGTAGCCGGCCGTGTAGGTGATCACCGTCTTGATCGACCGCCAATGCGACGGCCGGTCGCAGCACAGCCGGAGCAGCAGCGACCCGTCGAGCGCCCATTCATCGGGGCCAAGCTCGGCCCCGTCCGCCGTCACCGAGGTGACGGCGGGGGCAAGGTCGCGGTCGAGGATCAGCCGGGCCGGCGCCGGGTCGCCGGGCATGCGGCGGACGGTCTGCGCGACCGTCTCGCGGCCAAAGCCCTCGGGTCGCCGGCACCAGGACCCGATCGCGGCCGAGGCCTGGGCGATCATCGCGGCCAAAGCCGTGTCGGCGCTGGCATCGGCGAGCGACAGCTCGGCCTTGGCCGCGTCGAGCGTGGTCAGGTCACGCGCCGTCGCCGGCGTGATGACGCTCAGGGTCGAGATCATGGTGGGGGCTCCGAGGGAAAGGGAGGGTGGGCGAACGCGGTTCGCCTCTCGACGCAGGATCAGGCCGGGAAGATTTCGGGGTGGCCCTTGATCACCAAGGCCGCGATCGCGGTGCCGGTGCTGTGGGTGCCCGAGAAGTCGGCCAGCAGCTTGAGGTACCGCTTGCCGCCCACGTAACCGATTTCGTCGATCGTCGCCGCCGCCTGGGCGGCGGTCAGAGCCTTGACGATGCCCCCGGTGATGCCGGTGACGCCCTGGACATCGGCATCGGTGACCGGGGTATAGGTGGCGTCGTCATCGGAGTGCGTCAGAACGAACTCGATCTTGTTGGCGGCGGTAAAGGTGATACCGCCGACACCGACGTTGATCAGGATCACGGCGGAACCGAAGCCGCGCAGGTCGACGGCGCCGGGGGTGGTGTCGGCCGAATAGACCGCCGGGGCGATCGCCGCGACCGGAGCGATTCTGGACTTAAGGTCTCGCATGGGGGGCTCCTTACGCGCCGAACTTGATGAACTTGACGGCCTCGAAGTTCAGCACGCCGCCGCCAAACCGGACGCGGGTGTAGAACTTGATGTAGGGCTTGAGGGTCAGGTTGTCGCGGATCGTGGTCATGCCGAGGCGGTCGACGATCTGATAGCCCTCGGCGAAATCGCCGAAGGCCAGCGACAGCGACCCGGCGGACAGGGCCGGCATGTCCTGGGCGATCGTCACCGGGAAGCCGACCAACTGCTGCGGCTGGCCCGCCTGCAGGCCGGGCTGCCAGAGGTACTGGCCGGTCCCGGTTTCCTTGAACTTGCGCACCATGGTGATCACTTCGCGCCGGGTCAGGAAGCGGGCGTTCTGCAGGTAGGCATCCTTGAAGGCGCCGATCAGGTCGAACAGGATGTCGGCCGGGTTGGAGGAGGCAAACGCCCCCGACACCCCGGTGGCGACGTGTTCGAGCGTGCCCCAGGACCGGGAGCCGTCCCCCGTCGCCGCGGTCGGATAGGTGGCGAGGCCGCGCGGCTCGTTGACGCCGTTGCCCAGCACGAAGCGCCGGTTCTGCCCCCGGGCGATCTTGTCGGCGACCTTTTTCGCCAACCAAGCTTCGACGTCGACGGCAGCGTCTTCCAGCAGCTGCTGGGTGGCCTTCGGCTCGACGGCGCCTTCGAACACCGGGATGCGCCACTCGCCGATCTGCGGGGTCGACGTGGCGCCGGGGGCCGTGGTCTCCCCGACCATCACCATGTCGCCCGCCTCGTCATTGTCGATCACACCCTTCAAGGCGTCGGTGCTGATGGTCTGGGTCGCGGCGATCTGGCGGATCGGGCAGGTCTCGTAGACCCGGGAGACGATGCGCCCGGTGACGTCCGCCTGGACCAGCAGACCGCCATCGGGGTCGGACCCGACCGACATGGCCTTGCGGTCGGCCTCGTCGATCCGCTGGTCGCCGCCACGCAGGTAGGCCTCGAACCCCTTGCGGTAGCTGGCGTAATCCTCGGGCTGCAGCCCGGTCGGCCGGGGACGGCTGAGACGATTCGCATGGGCGATCGTCAGCAGGTTGAACGACTTCAGTTCGGCTTCTTGGAGGTCGGCGCCGCCACCGCCGCCCGGACGCCGCAACAGCTTTTCGAGGTCATCGAGGCGCTTCCGTTCGGCGGCGGCCTTGGCCTCGATCGCGTCCTTCGCCGCCTGCAGGCCGTCGAGGGCCTTCTCGACCTTGGTCAGGTCGGCCGGCGCGGCCCTGAGGCCCGCCTTGATCTCCTTCTGCTCGGTCTCGATCTTGGCCTTGAATTCCTCGAAGGCAGAGCCGAGCTGCTCGATCACCTTCGGCAGATCGCCCGGCTCGGGCGCCGTTTTGAATTCGGTGTCATCGTTACCGCGGGGCATGGTGCCTCCTACCTGGAAATGGTTGAGATGAGCCGCTGCAGCGCAGCGACCTGATCGCCATCACCAGCCTCGCGCTGGCCAATAGCCTTGAAGCCCTTGGCGAGGATCGCCTTGGCCTCCATCCGCGAGAACCCGGCATCGCGCAGGGCCTCCTCCGCATCCTTCACGGTCAGACCGACCGCCGACTTCACCGCGCCGATCCTGGCCTTGGCGTTGGCCGGGAACGTCACCAGGGAAACCTCCAGCAAATCGACCTTGGTCAGCTTGCGGCGCGGATCTTCCGGCCGCGAACGCGGTTCGTAGCTCTTGGCGATGTAGCCGATCGACAGCCCGTCGATCGCCGGGCGCGGCTCCATCTTCAGCAGGGCGTAGGCCTCGCGGCCGCGGGTGGTGTCGGCCAGCTTGCCGGTGACCTTGAGGCCGATATTGTCCTCTTCCAGGTCGGTCCAGATCCCAACCGGGGTCATGTCATCCGCACCCAAGCCAAGGCCGCCATGCTGCATCAGCATCGCCGGCCACTGGCCGCTCGACTTGGCCCGGTCGAGCGTTTCCGTGAACGCGCCCTTGATGATGACGTCGCCGCAGGAATCGACGTTGTCGAACACCGCGCCGTAGCCGGAAAAGGTCATGGCGTCGCCGCCCGCGAGCTTCACCTCGCGGAGGCCGAAAGAGGCTCTGTCCATTGTGGTTACGTCCCGGAGGTGGCGGGGTCTGAAGGGCCGGCGCCGAGGGCCTTGGCGGTCGGCTGCGGCAGTTCGTCGGCTTTCGGATCGTCCGAGCGGTCCATGTCTTCGCAGGCCCGGACGTCGTTCTGAGTCATCCAGCCCTTGGTGCCGCCGGCGCCGAGGGCCTTGGCGTAATATTCCGCCCGGTCCTTCGCGGCGCCGCGCAGCAGCTCGTTGTCCTGGTACTTGAGGTACAGGCCGCTTCGGCGCTCTTCGCGGGTCAGCAGGGCAACGCGGGCGGATGCCTCGACCCGGCGATGCCAGGGGCGGATGGTGTGGACCGCGTGAGCGATGAACATCTGCTCGGCGCTGGCGTAGGTCGCGGTCTTGTCGGAATAGCCGACCATGATCGGCAGCACGCCGAAGGCGCGGCAGATTTCCTCGACCTGATATTTCCTGGTCTCCAGGTGCTGCGCATCAACGCCGGTCATCGACAGCGAGGTCCATTTCGCGGCCCGGTCCAGCACCAGCGCCTTGCCGTCGTTGCGGGTTGCGGCGTAGTTCTGTTCGATCCACTCGGTCAGCTGCTTGTGCTGATCCTTGTTGAGCGTGCCGTCGACGGTATACAGGCCGCCGGGCTTGACCCCGTTGCGGTGCAGGCTGGCGTGCGATTCCTCCAGCGCCATCGACAGGCCGATTGCCTCGCGGGCGAGGCGCACCGCCTCCAGCCCCATCCAGCCGTTCCAACTGGGGCCGCGCAGGTGCCAGATCGCCTCGGCCGGGATCTCCTCCCGCCGACCGTCAAGCCCGGTGTACCAGTAGCGCAGGCGCCAGTCGGTTTCCTGCTTGGCCTCGACCCGACCCGGCTCGAGCGGGATCAGTTCGGCGATCTGACCGCGGACACGGCCGATGTAGGAATAGGCGTTGCCGGCCAGGACCAGATGAAACGCCAGCGTCTCGCGGTATTCGACGCTGGTTTGCCAATCGTTCGGCGCGACCGAGAGGAGGTCGTAAAGGGGGTGATCCGTCCCGGGCTTGCGGCTGCCGTTCTCGTCCTGGCGGTAAAGCTTGAGCGGGACGGTCGACAGGCCGTCGGCAATCACCTGGGTGCAGCGCAGCACGGTCGAGACGTGCAGGGCAGTGCGCCAATTGACCGTCTGGCCCGACTTCGCCGGTGGAGAGCCGTATAGCTCGCGCCACAGTTCGAGCGTGTCGGTGATCGCGTCGGATTTCCGCTCACGGCCGAACAGCCTGCCGATCACGCCCATGGTCACGATTCCCAGAAAGAAGTGCCGACGCTCTCGCGCAGCGCCAGGGCCGCTCCGACCGCCATGGTGAGCGCCACCATGCCGTCAATCCGGCCGGTGGCCTTGCGCTTGTCCCATTTCCGGTTGCCGCTCGGGTCGGTCAGCAGCACCGCCGAGGCGCTGTTCCAGGTCAGCACCGGGTTGCGGCGAACCCGGAGCGTGCCGCCGACAATGGCTTCCTCCAATGCCCCGATGCTCCGGGGCATCCACATCGTGGAGGCTGATTGATAGCCGGCGAAACCCTGACCGTGGCGGATCATCCGCAGGCCGTCGCCGCTGCCTTCCCCATCGTCAATCCAGGCATCGAGCCCGATATCGTCGCAGGCACGGAGGAAATCATCGGCCTGGGCCTGATCGTAGGCCATCGCCTGCACATCGTGCTCGACCGCCAGTCGGCCGACGAACTGGGCGACGTGCCCCTTGTCGATGATCCGGCCCGGCGGCGCCAGCAGGTGCCCCTCGGACACCCAGGCCCGGTAGGGCACATTGTCGATCCGCGCCCGCTCATCCAGCGTGTCGCCCGGTGTCCAGAACCACACCGCCGCCGACAGGGCGCCGTCCGGGTGACGCCAAGCTGCCGCCAGCGCCGTCAGGTCGCGCTTGCTCGACAGGTCGAGGCCCAGCCAGCAGGGCAGGCCGCGCAGCGCCTCGACGTCGATATCGTCGGCCTGGGCCCGGTCCCACAGGTCGGAGCCGATCCAGTGTTCGGCGGCATCGGTCCACTCGCAGAAGTTCAGGCGGCGGACGATCGCTTCCTTGCTCGGCATCCCGCGCGCCTGGTTGACCTGTTCCTCGAGATAGCGGGTCTGGAAGGTGTGGCCCAGGGACGGGTTGGCTTTGGCCCAGCAGGAGGGGTCGGCGAGCGGATCGTCGCCCTCGTCCACGGCGCAGACGTAGGCGAAGAACGAATCGTCGGTCTTCACCCCGGCGCACACGTCGGCGGCGTACAGGTGGTACTGGTAGCAGACCCCGGTTCGGTTCGCCCCGGAGTTGGTAATCATGAAGATCAGGGCCTGCCGACGCCCCTTGGTGCCGGCCCGCAGCATCTCCACCATGGTGTTGTCGCGGTGCTCGTGGATCTCATCGAGCAGGGCGACGTGGGGGCGCGGGCCGGACTGGCCGTCATCGCTGCTGATCGGCCGGAAGAACGATCCGGCCTGCAAATAGTCGATGTTCCACTCCCGCCCCGGGCCGCCGCTGAAACCGAGGCGGCCGGACAGAGCCGGCGACATCCGCACCATCGCCACCGCGTCACGGAACAGGACCATGGCCTGATCCTTCTTGCTCGCGGCGGCGTAGATCTCGGCGCGCGGCTCCCCGTCGGCGACCATGCCGTAGAGACCGATGCCGGCCGACAGCGGCGACTTGCCCGAGCCCTTCCCGGTCTCGACATAGGCCATTCGGAACCGGCGCGATCCGTCGCCCAGCTTCCAGCCGAATAGCGAGCCGACGATGAAGCACTGCCAGGGCAGCAGCAGGAATGGCTTGCCCTCGAACTCGCCGCCGTTCAGGCGCAGCACATCGCGGAAGAAGCCGATGGCACGCTCGACCGCCGGCGCGTCCCAGACCAAGCCGCGCGCCGCCCCCGTCTCCAGATCGGAGAGGTGGCGCTTGCACGCGGCCCGGACGTGCGGCCCGGCCGGAAGCTCGCCCGACGTCACCGCCCGGGCATAAGCGGTCGCCGGATCGTCAGCCGAAATAGGCGTCGATCGGGTCGGCTTTCTGGTCCTTGCCATCCACCTTTACCTTGGTCCGCGCGGCCGGGGTCAGCCCGAATTCGACGAGGTACGACTTAAAGCGGCGGTCGGCGTCGGCCAGCATCGCCACCGCGGGGTGCGCCTTGATCAGGGCGTCTCCGCTGGTCCCCGTGGTCGTGTAGGTCACGCCGTCCGCCTCGATCAGGCTGCGGTAGCGCAGGATCTCGGCGTAGGTCTCGGCCAGTCGCTCCAGGCCGAACCCATCGGCTTCGGTCAGCACGCCCATCTGGTCCAGCAGCGTCGCCATCCGGCCCCAGGCGACCTTGGCTTCGTCGCTCATGTGGGCGGGCGGGCTGGGCAGCGCCCTGGCCGGGGTGGGCTCAGCCTCGTTCAGCGGGCGCTTGCCCGGGTTGCCTCTGACCAGCTTCAGGTGGGTCGGTGTCGGACGGCGACCGGCCATGGCGGAAAAACCCTGTCATTTCGCGGCGCTGCGAATCGAGGCCCCGACCGGTCGGCCACCCCGATCGACCTATACTTTTGATACCCCCCCTGGGGATTGCGTGAGAATGGCTCTCATTTGCCGTTCCACGGGTGCTTGGGGTCGATCGGGCGGCCGGAGGCATCGCAACCCCGGACCACAAACCGCTCCTCGCGCCCCTGAGCCCCGGTCCGCTTCTCGCGGTGGGACTGGTTGTCGCAGATGGAGCATAGGGTGCGCAGGTTGGACAGCGCCAGGGCGAGGTCGGGACGCTGCCGGCGCGGCAGGATGTGATCGACGCGCGACTGACCCTTGGCCCGAACGTCCGAGCCGCAGACCACACATCGATAGCCATCGCGCTTGAGCGCCTGGGCGCGCAGCGCCACCCATGCGCGCGACCGGTAAAACGGGTCGTTGGGCATCGGCGCTATCCTGCCTTGGAAACGAAAGCGCCCGAGGGTTTCCCCTCGGGCGCTCGTGTGGCTGGGCGTAGTGTCAACCCCCCCGTCGAGAAAGTCAAGGTCGGCGTGTTGGCTGGCCCGGGCATCGCCGACGCGGCGGGAGAAAGGATGGGCGGACCGGGCTTGATACCGGCTGGGCTGCTTCGTTCGGCGCTTAGGCGCCTACCTGCACCCCTACAGCTTCGCACGTCCTTCCGTGCCGCCGCCCCAGAAGTTCTCACCCAGCGGATTCTCCCGCGATCCTCGGGCGGCGTCCGGATGATAGGCGCGCCGGGGCGCCTCGTTTTACTTCTGCCGTGTGGCCTTCTTCTGGGCCCGCTGGCCGTGGGTAGCTATCCACGAATTTCCGCCGATCAATCGCGCCACGTTCGCGCAACATCCTGGCGGCGTTCTTGCCTTGAACTACCGCGCGGTTTCTGACCGCCTCTCGGCGGAAATTCTGGGACCAGTGCCCCTCTGGCCTAGCCAGAGGTACCCCCGTCTTTTCCAGGGCGTGAAGCACCTGCGGACGGCAACGGGACCAAGATACCGTGTCGCGGGCGGCTGGGCAACCCCGTTTGCTCGCTACGCCTGTCTGGCCGACGCTGGCTGATCGCCCGCCCATATGCCGGGGCGCGCGGCCCGATCACAGTCCCGGATCGGCAGGGCTTCCGGCGGCTGGCTGGGGCCGGAAACGGAAAGCGCCCGAGAGGTTTCCCAGCCGGGCGCTAGTGTGACTGGGCGTAGCGTCAATCCGCCCGTCGAGAAAGTCAACGGGAGATCAGCTTCGATTGGCCTTTTCACGCGATTGGCAGCGCAAATTTTGCGCTTTTTAGCTTGAATGGCGCAATAATTGCGCTAAAATGAGGCCGTCAAGACGGGGCGATGCCCCACAGATGTGAGGACACACCATGGCTACAATCGCTGACGCGCTTTCGGCCCTGCACCAGTTGTCAAAGCCGGGCGCGGCCCACCACAGCTACGATTTGGGCAGCTTCTCCGACAGCATCGCGTGGCGCATTGACTACCCCTCGGACGGGTACAATTTTCGCGATGAGGCCTGCGCCCAGAATGGTGCGAGATCGACCACAATCACGCTGTCCGCATCATATCCCCAAGGCCCGGCCGGCGACGTGGCGATCAGGATTAGCGCGGTTGACCGACGCAAGCCCGTCGCATTCAACGATGAGCCGCGTGGGGACTGGCTCATTGGTGACTTGCCGACCCTTGGCGCGACCAAGATAGCGCTCTCGGACATTGAGACAGTCGTCCTCCCGTGGCTCCGGGATCATGGGTGCCCCGTATGAAGGCGACGATTGGTCTTGAATGGCTTGGGGAATCGACCGAGGCATGGTTTCGGCTGCAATCGATCAAAATCGAGGCAGGCTTAGGAAAGGAGGCTGCCAGCCGTCTCGATATGGCCGGGCTGTCAAGGCGGCCTTGGGTGGCGAGAATTACGGGGAGAAATGAAAAATTTTCGTATGAACGGGAATTCGTCAGGCCAAAAACGCAGAGAAAAAGGGCCAACTCACGCCATACGAGAGGCGTTGAGCTTTGGTTTGTTTTAGAAAGCGGGTCAATATACGAGGTAAAGCATTATTTATCTTGGAGAAATTTTGAAAGATATTTCTGTTCCGTGTCGCCGTCTGGATTGGTCTGCCGTAGGACAAGAGAAGAGGTCGAGCTGTGGCTAAGCGGAAAATTGGAATTGATGTCCTGACCGCCGCCAAGATGCGGATAGCCAGAATATTTGACGACTTTCCTAGGGTCTGTGTGTCTTTTTCCGCAGGGAAAGATAGCACGGTCATGCTGCATCTTGTCATGGAAGAAGCTGCAAAAAGGCGGAGGCGTGTCGGGGTTTTATTTATAGACTGGGAGTGTCAATATAAACTCACTATCTCTCATGCCGAAGAGATGTTTGGTTTGTATGATGAATACATTGACCCATATTGGGTAGCCCTCCCCATAACGACAGTGAACGCCGTCAGCCAATTTGAGCCGGAATGGATTGCGTGGGAACCGGGGAAAGCCTGGGTCAGGAACCCGCCTGATTTTGCAATCACTGATCCGGGGCGGTTTCCATTTTATCGGCACGCGATGAAGTTTGAGGATTTCGTCCCCGCATTCGGGGCTTGGTTTTCTGGCGGACAATTGTCCGCGATGTTGGTCGGAATTAGATCAGATGAAAGCCTGAATCGATACCGGACAATGTCACGTAGGAAATCGACTTTCGAGGGGTTGCAGTGGACCACATGGATGGGGGACGCCGTTTATAACGCATACCCCATATACGATTGGAAGACAGAGGATATTTGGACTTATTGCGGGAAATTTCTTAAGCCGTACAACAAGCTGTACGACCGCATGCACCAAGCTGGCGTTCCGCTTTCTCGTCAACGGATATGTGAACCTTTTGGATCGGAGCAGCGCCAGGGGCTGTGGCTTTTTCAGGTGATCGAGCCAGAAACCTGGGCGCTGCTTGTCGCGCGGGTCAATGGCGCAAATAGCGGGTCTCTTTATGCAAAAGAATCCGGTAATATTCTTGGAAATACGAGGATAACAAAGCCTGAAAAAATGACATGGGAGCAATACGCTATGTTTTTGCTCGCAACGATGCCATCAACTACGGCCGAACACTACAAAAACAAAATTGCAACTTATCTCAAATGGTATCGCGATCGAGAGTTCCCAGACGGGATTCCAGACTGGCAGGTGGCAGACTGCGGGGCGGCTGACGATAAGCCGTCCTGGAGACGGATATGCAAAACACTCGTCAGGAATGATTATTGGTGTAAGACGCTTTCATTCTCGCCCACGAAAACAGAGGCATACGAAAAATACAAGAAACTCATGAAGCAAAGGAGGGAAGAATGGGGATTGATCTAATCGGAAAATCAGTTATTGAGGAATGTAGATCTATATTTTCCCGGCTTTCAGAGGTCTCGGACGAAGACAGGATGGATGTTATCAATGCGCTGCGCTTGCTGTTGCACGAGCATAGCCCCATGAGGCAAGAGCCCGTGGATTGCGTCTTGTGGGTTCCGGCCGAGTCGGTGCATGCAAACGATTACAATCCGAACTCCGTCGCCCCACCGGAAATGAGATTGTTGCAGCTGTCCATTATGGCCGACGGGTTCACCCAACCGCTTGTAACGTGGCCTGACGCTCCCGGACAATATGAGGTGGTGGACGGGTTCCACCGAAACCGCGTTGGGAAGGAAGTGGGGGCTGTGAGAAGGCGGGTGAATGGGCGCCTCCCGATCGCCGTTATCAACGCCGACAGGACAAGCAAGGAAGACAGGATCGCCGCGACGGTCCGTCATAACCGCGCCCGAGGAAAGCACGCCGTCGACGCTATGGCAGACCTTGTCATCGACCTTCAGCGCCGCAACTGGTCGGATGACCGAATTGCGAAAGAACTTGGCATGGACTCCGATGAAGTTCTCCGGCTCAAGCAAACGAAAGGGCTGGCAGAACTGTTCGCGGATCGAGAATTTTCAGAAGCTTGGGAAGCGGAGGGGGGATCGTGACCCCGGACAGCCTCCGCGCATGGCGAGCCTCCTGCGGCCTGTCGCAAGAGGCCGCCGCCAGGGCTCTCGACATATCCCGTCGAACTTACCAGTATCGTGAAGAGGGTAAGTCATCGATCGGGAGAGAGGCTGCACTGGCCTGCGCCGCCATTTCCGCCGGGCTGAAGCCGTGGGGTGAGGAAGTCGAGACGACCCCTTCGGATGCCCCAGGCTAAGCCCACGGTGCCCCCAGCGCCCCAATCCCCTCGACCCGCCAGCGCATGAGCCCGGCGCCGGCCAGCAGGGCGTCCAGCACCTCCAGCGCCCGATGCCAGCGGATGTACTCGGCCCGCTGCATCCGTACCCAGCTGTCGTCCGGCCAGAGCTGGAGCGGGCAATAGGTCACGGTCACGGTGTGGCGCTGCCCCCTGCCGTACCTGACCTCGACGCGCTCCACCTCGATCACCAGGGGCCGGCCGCCCTGGATGACCGGCTCGAGGTGCTGGCTCTGCCCCCAATCCGGCACGGTCCCGGCCCGGGCGTGCTGCTCAACCAGCCACCGCCCCGGGGCGGCCAGCAGGGCGACGCAATCGGCGACGATCACGGCGTCGGGGTGATGCGCCGACCGCTGCTTGTGCGCCGTCGAGTGGATCGTACATCCCAACAACCCGTTCTGGGCCACGCTCGCCGCGCTCGATCCACTGCCGCCGGCCAGCAGCTCGACCTCGTGCAGGGCCCTGGCGTCGTCCGCATCGATCCGCTGGCGGCGATAGGCCCAATCGAGCAAGGCCACCAGCGTGGTCGTTTCTCGGCTGTCCGGCATGGCGGTCTCCCGGTGATTGATCTTGGCGGCGACGGTCACGCTGCGGACTCCTCTCTCTGCTCGGGCAACTGCCCCCGGTGGCACCATCCTCTTGCCTGCTCGGCCATCACCCACCGCTCCAGCCGGGCCCGGGTTTCCGGGTCAGCCCGCCGCCACATGGCGCAGCGGGCCGGCGTCCACGCCCCGGGCTGCCACTGGGCGCCAGGGCGGATAAGGGTGGCGGGGTCATCGTCCATCCACCGCCTCGCGGATCTGCGCGGCCATCTCCTCCCGCAGGCGCGGGATGTCCGCATCGGTGATGCCGTCATCGTTGGCCGAGGCGCGGCCGCCTGCACTGGCGACAGTCCCCGGCATTCGCCGCGCCGCCGATGCCAGCCCGAACACTTCCGGGCACCGCTGCCGCAGCCGGGCCAGCATCGCCTCGCGCTCTTCCGGCGTCGATTTCGGCCGCTCGGCTTGGCGCTTGGCGTGGGCCTTGAGGTGGGCCTCGGCCACCGACAGAGCGCGGACCCGCTTGGTCCGCAGGTCGGCGATCACGGCCTCGATCTCGCCCTTGGTCGGCAGGAAGCGCGGGTGGCGCCGGGTCACCTCGTCAACGAGCTGCGGCAGCAGGTCGGCCGGGCAGCGGGTCGCGGCCAGCGTGACCAGCCGGGCGTAGGCGTCCGGGTTGTCCGGCTTCTGGGTGCCATAGGCGGCGACGATCAGCCGAGCATGTTCGGCGGCGACCTCGGCCCTGGCCGGCAGCAGGGCGGCCTGCATCTCGGCGACGATGGCGCGGCATTCGTCGGCCGGGATCAGCGCCTGATTGTCGGCGATCGCCGCGGTGGTGTTGGACAGGGCCGCTTGGTGCCGGGCGGTGACCGGCGTTCTTGGCCGGGGAATGGTGGTGAGGTCGTTCACGGCTGTCTCCCTGCAAGCTCCGCCTGCAACCGGTAAAAGGCGGCGGCGGCGGATTTCGGGTGATGTGCGGAGGCCACCGCCGCAGGCGCGGCGCGTGACGGGGCGGTGGCGTTGCGGTGGGTGACGGCGGCGTTGGTGATCGATCGGCGGTATGCCCGCAGCGACCCAGGGGCGGGGCGCTCGTCCGTCGCTGATTGGCGCATCCCCCGCTCGACCACATCGAGCACCAGGGCGACTGGTGCTTGCCCAAGAAAGCCCTCGGCCTCGGTCAGCAGAGTCAGGTCCGGGGCCGGGAAGCCGCTTTCCAGCGGCCAGAGGTCGCGGCGAAGGCGTTTGAAGCGATCGACCACCTGTCTGGCTTCCGGCGATTCGATGGGCAGCGCGCCCGCACCCCCACCACCACGTCCTTCTTTATCTTCTCCCTGTCCCTGTCCCTTAAGAGCGTTTTCCGGCGGATTTCCGGCGGACGGGAAATGTGTTCCGGCGGAAGCACGGGCGCGTTCCTCTGGAACCTCTGCGGCTCCTTCCCCTGTTCCGGCGGAAAGACCGTGATGTTCCGCCGGAACATCCGCCTTTTCCAGCGGAACTGTCGGGGAAACCTCTGTCCATTCCGCCGGGCTGCCAGCCGAAACCCAGGCGTCGAACGACGGGGTTTCGACCTCGGGCAGGCCCTTGGCGACCCTGCGGCTGTTTTCCTTTCGCAGCCGGTCGCACAGGCGCTGGTGGTGCCGCTCCTGCTTCGAGCGCCACGCCTCGCGGGCCTTTTCGCAGATGACCGGGTGATAGAGCCGGCCGTCCGAGCATTTGACCCAGCCATGCAGAGCGCCGGCCCGGTGGCGCTGCCAGACCCGCACCACCCGGCCATAGCCGGCCAGCATCGACAGGACGCAATCGTCATCGGGCAGGCTGCCGGCAGGCACCTGATGCCAGGACGCCAGCCACAACATCACCCCGGCGCGAAAGGCTGCGTCGGTCGCCCGGCAGGCGAAGTCGCTGTCGCGCAGGCGGGCCACGTCGAGCGGGATGAACGCGAAGTCGCGCAGGTCGCAATCGGCCGGGACGAGTGGGGGCGGAATGTCGGGGATGTTCAATGCTCCCTCCGATCGCCGGCTGGGTGTTGCTCGAACAGCAGTTTAGGTTCGGTTGGATGGAGGTCGACGCGAGGCCGGCCTTGGCGTGACCAAGACCCACCGCCGCATTCACCGATCAGACGCCACCCAGCGGCGCTGAGGCTGGCCCCGGTCTCGCTGGCGAGGATGTACGTCCCGATCCGGCGGTAACCGAGGGCGAACGCAGATCGAGCTGCGGCGCCATACAGGCCAGAGCAGGCGTTGCGGGTGCCGTCCGTGCAGAGGCGCGTCACCTCCAGCGTCAGGCCATCATCGCGATGACGGGACGTTGGGCGGCCAACGA
Source organism: Phaeospirillum tilakii (assembly GCF_042683125.1). NCBI lineage: Bacteria > Pseudomonadati > Pseudomonadota > Alphaproteobacteria > Rhodospirillales > Rhodospirillaceae > Phaeospirillum > Phaeospirillum tilakii. The sequence continues at coordinate 19,919 of NZ_JBHUIY010000028.1, read as the reverse complement.
TTGCCACGCCGACAATGGCATCGGCCAGCGCCGCACCCAGGCTGAATTTGTGCCCGACCACCGGCCCGTGGTGGCGGTGGTGACGCGCGACAAAGGCGTTGGCCTCTGCCAGATCGAGCGGGACGATGATCAGGCGGCTCATTCAGCGGCCTCCATCCTTTCGAGGGCGCGCGGCCCATTGGCTTGGGCCAGCAGCAACGCCATCCGCTTGGGCACGCTGTTGCCGATCAGGCGCATCGCCTCGGTCTTGGTCAGCGGCCGGGTGACCAGCACCGCGGCGCCGGTGACGTCGGTGACGATGGCGCCCTGACGGTCCCGCTTGGGCAGGGTGATCGCCGCCGGCATCCGCAGCTCGTGCGCGGCGGCGACCTCCTCTGGGCGGAGCATCCGCATCCCGATTTCGACGATCACCCACGGGCCGAGGGTGACAACCTCGCCGCCGGACCACACGCCGTGGGCGCGCAGGAACTCGGCCACCTGCCGGGCCCGGGCCAGTTGGTCGGCCGGCAGCGGCGGGGCGCCGGTGGCGGCCCGGGTCACCGCGAAGCGGTCGACGGTCGAGAGGGTGTTGAGCGCCTCATCGGCGGCGCAGTGCTGGCCGCCGGTGCCGTAATATTCGGTCAGGAAGGCCGCGCCGACGCCGATATGGTCGCCACCCCGTCCGCCACCGGTGGTGAGGGTCCGGGCGGCATCCGCGGGGGACGTGGCGGTGCCGGTGCCGCGCTGGTGGACCAGGAAGGCCCCGGCCACCTGCTGCTGGGTGCCCAGCGTGGTCATGGTCGAGAGCCCGTCGGCGGCATCGTGACCGATCACGCCGGTGTTGTGCTGGACCATCCAGGCGCCGACCGCCGCATGCTTCCCGCCGCCGGCAACCATGGTGCCGATCGGCCGCTCGACGTCGAGGGCGCGCGGCGCCTGCCCTTCGCGCTCGCCATATCCGGTCTGGATCAGATGCGCCGCCAGGACGCACCGATCCTCTTTGGTGGTGCTGGTGTTGAGGGCGTCGCCGACATCCATCGGCGGCACCTGACCAGATCGCCCGCCGCAGCCGATCACCGCCACGCTGACCACGCCAAAGCGATTCTCCGTGGTCTGGGTCGGCATCGCCGCGCCTAATTCCTGGGCGCGGGCGTTCTCGCCGGGCCGACGCTCACCATGATAGCGGATCAGGAACGGCCGCTCGGCCTCCAACACGAAGCGCCGCATCCCGACGGCGATCCGCCGCAGGGTGGCCGGCGCCAGCGGCCGGGGCCGGTCGAAGATGCTGGGCAGCGGGAGAGACCAGTCGATGATGCTGGCGGCGGGGACGTGCGGCAGCAGCCGGCCAGCCCGGACCGCCTCGCTGTCGCGCTGGGCATGGGTCGGCTCGGGCCAGACCGGGCGGCGCCCGTCGAAATGAGCCACCCCGAACAGCCGCTTGCGCGTGGTCGGCACGCCGAAATCGGCGCAGCACAGGTCGCGGTCCTCATAGGTCGCGCCGAGCCGCTCCATGTGGCGCACCCAGGCGCGGTAGGTCCGGCCGGCCCGACGCGGGTCGCGCACCAGCTGCTGCTCCCGCACCGGCACCCGCTCGCCCGGAGCGGCGACGGTGCCGTCGAGCTTGAGCACCCGGCCGGTCGCACGGTCGCGCTTGGCGATCAACGGCCCCCAGCCCCGGATCTCGCGGACGTTCTCGAGATAAACCACCTCCGGCCCGAGCCCCCGCCGGCGCAGCACACCGACCCAGCGGCACACCTGCCACGGCATCGAGCGGACGCGCGGGCTGCGCGGCGCGCCGCCCTTGGCGACCGAGTGGTCGCGGCAATCGGGACTGGCCCACAGCTGCCCGACGCGCCGGCCGCGCACCGCCAGCAGCGGATCGACCTCGAAGATGTCGGCCTGCATGTGGCGGGTGTGCGGGTTGAGCGCGCGGTGGGCGGCGATCGCCACCTCATCGTGGTTGACGGCGAGGTGGACCGGATAGCCGGCGGCCTCCAGCCCCTGGCAGGCGCCGCCCATGCCGGCGAACAGCACCACATTGATCCCGCCCTGCAACGGCCAATCGTGGAGCGCGTCGCCCCGGCTCTTGGCTGGCCTGGGCCGGCGGCTCGGCGTCGCCGGCTGGCGAGGGAGGTCGAGCGGCAACATCGCCGTCAGACCCGGCACGGCATCAGGATCGACAGGAAGTCGGGATCGGCCGCCGACTCGATCCGATGCGGGGCGGACTGGTCTTCCCCGGAAATCGTCAGGAACGGCGAGCGCAGCATCATCGCCATGCCCTGCAAATATTCGCGCTGGAAAGCCCTGACGATCTTCGGGCCGGCATAATCGGTCGGGATGCTGGTGCTGATATTGCCTTCGTCGTGATCGCTGGCGGTCAGGGTCACCCGATTCTCGCCGATGTCGAGGCGGACGTAGTGCCTCCCCCCCCGCTCGGAAAATGCGGCCAGCAGCCGCAGCGCCCGCAGCAGGGCGGCGCGCTCGACCGTGCAGGACATCCCCCCCGCCGGGATCACCTGGCCGTAATCGGGGAAGGTGCCGTCGATCGCCTTGGCCACCAGCCGGACGCCCGGCCACGTCAGGGCCAGCTTGGTGTCGCTCGCCGCCAGCGTCACCTCGACCTCCGGGTCGAGCCGGCGCAGCGCCTTGGTGATCCACCCGACCGCCTTGCTCGGCAGGATCAGCGCCGGCCACCCGGCCGCGACCGGCCTGGGGGCCGAGGTGACCGCCAGCCGGTGTCCGTCGGTGGCGGCGGCAGCCAGCCGCCCGGCGCGGGCGTGGAGATAGACCCCGTTGAGGTAGTAGCGGGTTTCCTCGGTCGAGACGCAGGGCGCGACGCGCGCCAGCAGGTCGAGCAGGTGGCCGGCCGGCATCTGGTGCTCCGCCGTCGGCTTGTGGGCGAGGCTCGGGAAATCTTCGGCGCCCAGATCGACAAGGCGGGCGGTGCTGTTGCTCCCGGCGCCGTCGCCCCAGGACAGGACGGCGCCCTCGGCGTCGGCGGTCAGGCTGACGACCGCTCCGGCATCGGCCTTGCGGATGGCGTCGAGCAAGCGGCGCAGCCGGTGGCCGTCAACGACGGCGACGCCGGAGCCCTCGACCTCGACGTCAAGGTCGAGGTTGACCTCCATGTCCAGGTCGGTCGCGGTGAGGGTCAGCCGCCCATCCTGGGCGGCCAGCTTGATGCCGGTGAGGACCCGTTCGGTGGTGCGGCGCTCGATCGCCGCGGCGGCGAAGACGGCGGCGGCGTGGAAAACGCAGGCATTGGCACGAATCAGCATGGTGCAGAGCCTCTGTTCAGGCCCAGCGGCGGCAGGCCGGCGGGCAGTATTGGGGGATCGGGCAGGAGGATCTGCGCGCCCGGCAGGCGTGGGCGCGGGCGAGATCTTCCGGCGGGACAAGTGGGGCAGGGGCGGGGGCGGCTTCCGACGGCAGGCCGGCCGGGGCCGATCCGGCATCGCTCGCCCGGTCCGGCAGCCATGCGGTAGCGATGTGCGGCCGGTAAAATCCGTGGTGGGTGTGCGCCAGGGCGCCGCGCTCGATCGTCCAGCCCTCGGCCTCAAGCCGATCGGCCATGGCGTCATCGCAGAGCATGACGAGGCAGGGGTAGCTTGCGCTCATCGCCGCCCCCTGGTGATCTCGGTGATTTGGACGCCGGGATAGACGGCCTCTACCAGCTTCTTCTTGAGCAGGTATTCGCGGGTGCGGTGGCCCTTCACATCCTCGACCACCCGGCCGACGCCGGTGAAATAGACGAAGTCGGCCCGATAGACGCAGACCTTCTCCCCATTGACGATGCAGGGGAAATCAACCTGCCGCTCAAGGCCCCGGATCTCACCGGCCCGCTCCAGCAGGAGCAGATCGGACCAGCGGCGCGCCTCGGCCGCGCTGTCGAAGAGGATCCCGTCCACCTCGGTCTTGCGAGCGTGGAATTTGTTCGGGCGGGCGGCGGGGCGGCGGATCATGGCGCGCCCTCCGCCGCCAGTGTCACAGGTTCTGTGACGCCTTCGATCTCGCCGAGCGTCACACCCAGCGCCGCCGCCCAGGCCCACAGGTCGAGCGCGGACGGGACGGCCTGCCCATGCTCCCACCGGTAAATGGTCTGCCGGGTCGTGCCGAGCGCGTCGGCAAGCTCGGCCCGACCGATACCCAGGGCCTGCCGCAGGGCGGCCAGCCGGGCGATCTGGGCGCGGGCGCGCCCCAGGGCCCGGGCGATCGCATGCCTGCTGGCGGCGGCCATCTCAGCGGTCACCCCGGTCGGTGTTCTCCAGCGCGGCCACCAGCGCCTCGGCGGCGCTGATCGCCTCGCGCAGTTCCTTGATGACCGTCGGCCGCTCGGTGTGATCGATCCGGCCATCGGCCAGCGCATCGGCCAGCGCGGCGACACCCTCGGCCATCTCGGCCAGGGCGACAGTCGGGGCCGGCGCCGCGCCAAGCCGGCGAGCCCCGCCCAGGCCGGCCAGCCCAAGCAGGGCGTTGGCGTAGGAATCGGGCAGCACCTCGGCATAGGCGAGCCAGGTCGCGAGGGGCGGCGTGGTCTCGCCGTAGAGGTGGGCCCGGACCGTGCGCAGCTCGCAGCCGGTTTCCTGGGCCAGCATCGCCTGGGACAGCGGCCGGTGGTCCCCGACATGCAGCGCCAGGGCGGCGACGTGCCGGTCGCGGACCAAATCGGTGGAGAGCAGGTCTTTACGCGCCATGTCTTTTACCCTTCTGAGGATGCAGTCTTGCGATGGACACAACGGGGGATGGGCGATGCCGGACGGGAGCGCGATCGAGGATCTGTTGCATGCGGCGCCGCCGGCCGGGACCGAGGGCCGCCGCCGCTGGCAGCAGGCGCTCGACCGGGAGGTGGCCGCCTCGGCGCGCCGGGTGGCGGTCGCCGCCGGGGTGGCCCGCGCCGCCGCGATCGAGGCGGGCGATCAGCCCGCGACCCTGCGGGCCGAGAGGATCGCCGCCGCCGCCCTGCGGCTGGCCGAGATGGCGGAGGGGCAATGAGCGGGTCATGCGGCATACCTCCCGCATTTCCGCCGTGCGGCTATCCTGGCGAGCAGATAGAGGTTAATCCCCTCTACCCCCTGCTTTTGGGATACCTCGACCAGTGTCAACCACCGGTCCGCCGGAATGCTGTCACGAGCCGCCCACATCCTCACCGTCGTGGGCTTCTCGTCCATTGCGGCAGCCAGGGCCGCCGCGCTGGGCCACAGGGAGATCAGGTCGGCGATAGTTTGGATCGTGCTCATGGGGTGTAACGCTACAATTTGTGTTGATAGGAGTCAACACACGATGTGGCGGCCAGATCGCGGCGCCTCTGCTACAGTCCGTGGTGTGATGGATCTGCCCGATATCAAGGATCGCCATAAGCGCTTGCAGTGGGCCGCCGAAGCCAAAGGGCATCGGAGCGCCCCCGCTTTGCGCAGGCTCATTGGCGATCGCGAGGCTGAACAAACGGTTCGGGCGCGCCTTAATGGCGAGAGGCCGATCAACAGCTTGCGCGTCGCAAGGATCTATTCAGAGGCGCTGGATGTTCCTGCGACATGGCTCATGGGGGCGACCGCCGACGCGGCGGCACTTGACATTGCCGAGGATGAGGTCGCCTACCTCAAGGCGTTAAGGCGTCTTGACCCGGAGACCCGGGGGCGAGTTCTCGCTCTTGTTGAGGGATTTGCGGGGGCTCTAGTCGCTCCTCGTGAGCGGGACCAGGGGTAACCCCCTCGGCCAGTGCCCGAACCGTCGTCAAGATCACCTGACGCTCGATCAGAGATAACCGGCGCCACCCATTAAGCGCCCGTGCGGCCCATTCTTCGTCGCTCATCGGCCTCTCCTTATTGCCCAAATTGGAACATAACGCGAACGAAACATCAATCGTTCGCCGCGTGGTCCACACGCGCCAAGTGTTGGCCTGGGTTGTCGCAATCGCGAGGCGGACGGTGCGTGCCGCGGAACACTGGGGCGCGACAACACAAAACGTGTTGACAGCGGCTCAACACAAAATGTAGCGTCTTCCCAGTCAGCTATCGCTGATCCGCCCCAGGCGGCAACCGGCCAGTGCCATCCACTCGGCGCCAGCGACAGGGAGGAACCGATGCCACACCCCATCGACACCACCATCACCGTCAACGTTCCCGGGCTCTACGCCGGCCCGGCCCTGGTGATCGGGATCCTGCCGATCCCCTACAGCCAGACCGTCATCGCCTACCGGGTCATCATCCCCGGCCATGACGAGCCGACGCTCGTCTTCCCGAAAGAGGTGGTCGATGACGCCCATGTCGTCCCGCTTCTGCCGCCGGCCGCCATCGCCGCCACCATCGAGCGGAGGGCCTGAGCCATGGCCGAGCGCAAATCCACCCGGGGCCGGCTTGAGGACGGCAGCGCCAACCCGATCGACATCCACGTCGGCGCGCGGATGCGCCTGCGCCGCACGTTGCTGGGGCTGAGCCAGGAAAAGCTGGGCGAGGCGATCGGCCTGACCTTTCAGCAGGTCCAGAAGTACGAGCGCGGCGCCAACCGCATCGGCTGCTCCCGCCTGTTCGATCTGGCCCGGGCGCTCGATGTGCCGGTGTCTTTCTTCTTCGATGATCTCCCGGCCGAGGCGGCGGCGGCCAGCCCGGCGGCGGTGATCGCCGGCACCGTGGCGGCCGTCCCGCGGATCGAGATGGACCCGATCGCCCGGCAGGAGACGATGGAGATCGCCCGCGACATCGTCGCCTTGCCGGGCCACGCCCGCGCCAGCGTCCGCCAGATCGTCCGGGTTCTGCGCGACAACTTCACGCCCGCCCAGGCGGCGGAATAGGGGAGGCGATCATGCAGGCCCTCACCCCCACCACCCTGACCCCCGCCACCCTGACCCACGGCCCCGCCGATGACCTCGGCCGGCCGATCAGCAGCGCCACGGGCTCGGCCGACCTCGCCCTCTACCCGCTCGAAGACCTAGGAGGCCTCGTCCGCACCGCCTTTCGCGCGGGCGACCCGACCCGGCCCGGGTTGGCAGTGTGCGATCTCGCACACTGGCTCCCGGCCGATGAGCGCCGCCGCCTGAGCGCCCTGATCGCCCGCGCCCCGGAGATGGCCGACGAGATCGAGCGGCTGCGGGCCGAGCGCGGCGAGGCGCGGGCCGAGGTCGAGCGGATGGCCGCTCGCTGGTCCGGCCTGTACGAGACTCACCAATCCGTAAAAAGCGACCGCGACGCCCTGATCTCCGAAATAGCGCACCTCCGTGCCGACAAGGCCAAGCTGGCTGAGGCGGTCGAGCGTCAGGTTGCCAACATCGAGCGGTGGCTCGAAACCGGCGAGGCGGCCGACGCCGACGAAAGCAAGAGCATCTACGACCAGCTGGTCGCGGCTCTTGCCGCCGCGAAGGGGGACTGAGCGATGCCTCTCCGCGACATCCCCGCCCGCCGGCACCCGCTCCGCTGGGAGCAATACAGCCGGCTCTACGACAGGCTGTCGGGCGCCGCCGACGCCTTTTCGGACCTGGGCTATCCCGACCTTGCCGCCGAACTGTCCGCCGTCCAGGCGCGCCTGTCGGCGGCCTGGGACGCCATCGCCCGCGCCGAACAGGAGGGCCGATGATGGAATACCTCCCCATCCTCGGCTCCGCCGGGCTGGCCCTGGTGCTGATCAGCCTCTTCCACGCCTTCAGCGCGGAGGGCATCTGACCATGGGCGACAAGAACACCGCCACCGCGCCCCAGCAGGTTTGCTGGACATGCAAACACGGCACACGGCCGCCGAGCGTCGAGCCGTGCGATTCGTGCTGCGTTGGCAGCCTCGCCGACGGGACGTTTGAGCACCGACATTGGGCGCCCGCCCGCCCCGCGCCCCAGCAGCGGCGGGAGCGGCTGATCGAGTGCCTGTGCGACAACGGCACCCTGGGTTTCGACCCCGACATCGCCTCCCACATCGCCGACGCCATCTCCGCGTCAGACCGCGCCGCCGGGTGCGATCCGGGGGCGCTGCGGGCCGAGATCGAGGCGTGGAAAGCCAGCGACAACGCCAAGCTAGACCGCATCGCCAGACACCAGCGCGAACGGGACGAGGCGTTGGCCGAGCGCGACGAACTCGCCGCCCGGCTGGCGGTGGTGGTGGATGCGGCAACCGCATACCGCGATGCTTACGGGTCAACAACCGTCGATACGCTTGACACCCGGGACTATCTCTTCAGCGTCCTCACCGACCTCCCCGCCCGCGCGGCGCTGACGGAGAGTGGCGCTGCGCCACAGCCTGACCCCGACGGCTGGATCCCGTGGACCGGCGGGGATCGCCCAGTAGACGCGGAAGTGGAAATCCAATGGAAGGGGGTGGATGGCAGCACTGGTGAGGCATGCGCCGATCAGGTCGTGTGGCAGCACGGCACCGGGTCCTATGAAGACGTCATCGCCTATCGGGTGCGGCATGACTGACCGCCCGATCATCTTCAGCGCCCCGATGGTCCGCGCCCTACTGGATGGCAGGAAGACGCAGACGCGGCGGGTGCTTCGCGATCAACCGGTCGCGCACCCGAGCTTGGGCCTGCCGTGGCTCGCCACCAAGAGAATCACCTTCCGCGATGAGGGCGAGGCCCGGCGCTTGCTCCCGGAGATAGCGCCCTATGCCTCCGGCGACCGGCTGTGGGTGCGGGAGGCGCACGCCATAGTCCCGGAGACGGCGTTTCGGCATTCGGATGGCGTTGTCCAAACCATCAACCCGACCGATCGGTACATGGCGTGCATTTATCGCGAGGGGTTCGACCGCTGCGCCCCCAAATGGCGCCCCTCGATCCACATGCCCCGCTGGGCGAGCCGCATCACCCTCTTAGTCGATGCGGTGCGGGTCGAGCCGCTGCAGGACATCAGCGAGGATGACGCGCGGGCGGAGGGGTGCGGAGACAGCGACAAGTTTGCCTACCTCTCCGCATGCAAACAGTTTGAGCAGCACCACGGCCTCAAGCACGGCGAGACCGCGACCCGCGTAAGTGGCGTTGATCCATATTCGGCGCGGTGGTCCTTTGCCAACCTCTGGTTCAGCCTCCACGGCCCCGACGCCTGGACCGCCAACCCGTGGGTGGCCGTCATCACCTTCAGCGTGGTGCTGGGCAACATCGGCAGCCTGGGTGATCGGCCATGATGGCGTCGATCTACCGGAGGATGATGCCGTGGGGGAGCCGGCGCGACCGCAGCCGACGGCGTGGCCGGACCGATCGCCGGGGGTGGGCATGATCGCCCCCCGTCGCATCGCCGCCGCCAGGACCGCTGACGAGGCGGCCGACCTGTGGCAGGCGCTGGAGGACGGGCCGCTGCACTTCGCGGTGCGGTGGCGCTGGGGCGACGTGCCGGTCGCCCTCAGCCTCGAAGAGGGGTGTCTTGTCGCCCACTACATCGACAGCGCCGGACAGGTGACGGCGGCACCCAATTACGAGCTGGCGGCCTTGTGCCTCAGCGCGGGCCGGCTCATCAGTTCGGCGGGCTGGCGGCGCTGGGCCGGCGGGCTGTTCCGCGCCCAGGCGATTGGTCGGGGGGTGGCGCGTCGCGGCGGCCACGTTCGGCACGGGTTCGCCTCGGCCGAGGCGGAGGCCTCGACCCGGGCTGCTGCGCTGTCCGGCCGCCGCCGACCCGGATCTGGGTCGGCCAAGAAGTCATGCCTCTCTTGCCGCCGCCTCGGCCCCGGCTGCGCCGGCCCGGCGGCGTCTCCCGAAAACCGCCTGTGCCCCAGCGCCGCGCTGGAGGCCTGGCTCCCCCTGACCCCAGGCCAAGGAGGCTGACCATGCGTCAGTGGATCCCAACCGCCCACGTCGATGAAATCTCGCCGCCGCCACGCTTGGCGCCGTCCGATTGGCTGGTGGTGCTGCCGGGTGGCGGGTTCGGCCTCGACCCGGCGGAGGAGGGCGAGGCGCCCGACCGGCTGGAAGAGGGCGCCGTGGTCAAGTTCGAGTGGGTTGAAACCATCGGACGCGCCGAAGTCCGCCTGATCGAAGACGGCGACAGCCGCCGGGTCGAAGCTGATCCGCCGATGCCTGAGCCACCCCCGGGCGCCCTGATGCAGGTGTGGATCCCGGGCGACCCCGACACCATTTCCGACAGCCTTGACGGCCTGGAGGACGTGCTCGACCTGGGCGACGTCGAGCACGTCGAGTTTTTCGCGGTCAGCGCCACCAGCGCGCCGTTCACGCTGCGCGGCGGGGCGCTGGTGGCGGAGAAGAGGGGATGATGAATGCGATCCCCCGCTCCGACGTTGGGAGAAGAGGCGGTGACGCGGCTGGCGCCCCGCTTTGCCTGTCTGCCAAGGAAGCCGCCGCGCTGTGTTCCGTCCCGGTGGCGACGCTGAAGACCCATGGGCCGAAGCCGGTGAAGCTCGGACGCCACAACCGATGGCGGGTGGCGGATCTGGAGGCCTGGGTTGGTGGTGGCAAGGCGGCGGAGCAGCCCGCCGAAGATGCCGATGAGGCCCTGCACGCCCTCGAGGGGTTGGACCTGTAATGGGGCGCGTGAACCTCCCCTATGTCGATCGAATTTGCGATCGACGCGGCGTCGAGCGGTTCTATTACCGCCGGGGAGGCATTCGCCAGCGGATCCCCGGCGCCCCGGATGACGCAGAGTTTCACGCCGCCTACCGTGCCATTCACGCCAGCTTTGAGGCGGGCGGCACGGTCAGCGCCGAGGTCCCGGGGACATTCGGCCACCTCGTGGCGGCTTACTATGCCGCGTCAGAGTTCGCGCAGCTCAAGGCCAGCACCAAGTCGGAGTATCGCCGCTACCTTGACGGGGTGCGAAAGGTTTGGGGGCGCCTGCCGGTGGCAAAAATAAACCGGGGCGCAGTCAAGGCGTTCCGCGACAAGCTGGCCGACCGCCCCGCGACCGCCAATGCCGCGCTGCGGGTGGTCAAGACCTTGTTCGCCTTCGGGGTTGACGCCTGTCTGGTCCAAGAAAACCCCGCGAAGGGCATTCGGGCGCTGAAGACGAGCCGGGAGGGGTGGATGCCCTGGCCGCCCGAGGTGCTGGAGAAGTTCGCGGCGGAAAGCACCGGGGCGGCGCGAACGGCCTTCTTCCTGGCGCTCTACACCGGCCAGCGGCGCGGCGACGTGCTGGCGATGCGCTGGGACGCGATCGCCGACGGCAAGATTGCGGTGGTGCAGGCCAAGACCGGGGCTGCGCTCCGGGTGCCGCTGCGGCCGGCGCTGGTGGCCGAGCTGGATCGGCTGGCGGAAGAGCGGGGAGGGCGGGAGGGGACCATCGTTCAGAAGGCGGATGGATCGGCTTACACCGACGATGGGTTCGGCACGATCTGGAACCGGGAGCAGCATCGGCTTGGCTGCAAATGGCCGTTCCACGGGCTCCGAAAATGCGCCACCCAGGTTCTGTTCGAGGCGGGCTGCACCCCTCAGGAAGTCCAGGCCATCACCGGTCACGCGACGTTGCAGATGGTCCAGCACTACGGCCAGGGCGCGAATCAGGCCCGGTTGGCCGAGGCGGCAATGCGGAAAGTGGACGGGGGATCGTGACCACAGCTAGCCGGCTTTCTGGAATCGTTATGCCAAATCCAGTCAGGACGGGTGCTAAACCAGCTTTCGGCTATGCCGCTAAGTCATTGAAAACATGGTGGGCGGTGACGGGTTCGAACCGCCGACATCCTGCGTGTAAAACAGGCGCTCTACCAGCTGAGCTAACCGCCCGGGGCGCCGGCCCCGCGCCGGGGGCCGGCGGAAGGATTTCGCCGCCGTCGCCTTACTGGATGGCGTCCTTCAGACCCTTGCCGGGCTTGAATTTCGGCTGCTTCGAGGCCGCGATCGAAATCTTTTCGCCAGTCCGGGGGTTGCGCCCCTCCGAAGCGGCCCGCTCGCTCACCGCGAAGGTTCCGAAACCGACCAGCCGGACCTCGTCGCCTTCCTTCAGCGCATTGGTAATCGCCTGGAAGACGGCGTCGACGGCGGCGGCCGCATCGGTTTTGGACAGGCCGGTCGTCTCGGCCACGGCCGCCACCAGATCGTTCTTGTTCGACAAGATTGCCCCCATAGTCAAAGACAATAGATTCCCATCCGTCCGTCGTTCGGACAGGAGTTTCAGTGTATGTCACGCTCTTTGAGAGCGTCAACCGGCAAAGCACCCCGGCCGGATCGCTCCGGCCGGGGGACACCCTCGGTTCAGTGCGTCAGCACCCCTCCGGCGGCCTCGGCGGCCTCGGTGGTTTCGGCCACGGCGGCCGGGGCCGCCTGGGTGGCTTCGTCCCACTCGACCGGCACCGGCATCCGCACCAAGGCGTGGCTCAGCACCTCGTCGGCGGTCGAGACCGGCAGGATGGCGAGCCCCTTCTTGACGTTGTCGGGGATCTCGGCCAGGTCCTTCTCGTTCTCCTTGGGGATCAGCACCGTCTTGATCCCGCCGCGCAGCGCGGCCAGCAGCTTCTCCTTGAGGCCGCCGATCGGCAGCACCCGGCCGCGCAGGGTGATCTCGCCGGTCATCGCCACGTCGCGCCGCACCGGGATCCCGGTCAGCACCGAGACGATCGCGGTGCACATCGCGACACCGGCCGAGGGGCCGTCCTTGGGGGTGGCGCCCTCGGGGACGTGGACGTGGATGTCACGCTTCTCGAACGCGGTCGGCTTGATGCCGAGGCTGATCGAGCGCGAGCGGACGTAGGACCGCGCCGCCTGCACCGATTCCTGCATCACGTCGCCCAGCTTGCCGGTATGGGCGAAGGTGCCCTTGCCCGGCATCGACACCGCCTCGATCGTCAGCAGCTCGCCGCCGACCTCGGTCCAGGCCAGCCCGGTGACCACCCCGACCAGATCGGTATCCTCGACCTCGCCGAAATGGTAGCGGCGGATGCCGGCGTATTTTTCGAGGTTGCGCGGGGTGATCGCCACCTTGCCCTTGCCCTTGCCGACGATCTCCTTGACCGCCTTGCGGGCGAGGCTGGCCAGCTCGCGCTCCATGTTGCGGACGCCGGCTTCGCGGGTGTAGTAGCGCACGATGTGGCGCAGCGCCTCGTCGCTGATCGAGAACTCGCCCTCCTTGAGCCCGGCGGCCTTGACCACCTTGTCGAGCAGGTGGCGGCGGGAGATCTCGACCTTCTCATCCTCGGTGTAGCCCGACAGGCGGATGATCTCCATCCGGTCCAGCAGCGGCTGCGGCATGCGCAGGCTGTTGGCGGTGGTGACGAACATCACGTCGGACAGGTCGTAATCGACCTCGAGATAATGGTCGTTGAAGCTGGCGTTCTGCTCGGGGTCGAGCACCTCAAGCAGGGCCGAGGCGGGATCGCCGCGCCAGTCCGCCCCCAGCTTGTCGATCTCGTCGAGCAGGAACAGCGGGTTCGAGGCCTTGGCCTTCTTCATCCCCTGGAGGATCTTGCCCGGCATCGAGCCGATATAGGTGCGGCGGTGACCGCGGATCTCGGCCTCGTCGCGCACCCCGCCCAGGCTCATCCGCACGAAATTGCGGCCGGTGGCGCGGGCGATCGACTTGCCGAGCGAGGTCTTGCCGACGCCGGGCGGGCCGACCAGGCACAGGATCGGGCCGCGCACCTTCTCGGTGCGGATCTGCACCGCCAGATATTCGAGGATCCGCTCCTTGACCTTCTCCAGGCCGTAATGGTCGGCGTTCAGCACCTCTTCGGCCAGGGCGACGTCCTTCTTGACCTTGCTGCGCTTCTTCCACGGCAGGGTCAGCAGCCAGTCGAGGTAGTTGCGCACCACCGTCGCCTCGGCCGACATCGGGCTCATCGATTTCAGCTTCTTCAGCTCGGCCAGCGCCTTTTCGCGCGCCTCGGCCGACAGCTTGGTCTTGGCGATGCGCTCCTCGATCTCGGCGACCTCGTCCTTGCCGTCGTCGCCTTCGCCCAGCTCCTTCTGGATCGCCTTCAGCTGCTCGTTGAGGTAGTATTCGCGCTGGGTCTTCTCCATCTGCCGCTTGACGCGGTTGCGGATCTTCTTCTCGACCTGAAGGACGCCGATTTCGCCCTCCATGTAGGAATAGACCCGCTCCAGCCGCTCCGACACCACCTCGATCTCGAGCAGTTCCTGCTTGTCGGCGATCTTGAGGGTCAGATGGGAGGCGACGGTGTCGGCCAGCTTGGCCGGGTCCTCGATCTGGTTGATCGAGACCAGCACCTCGGGCGGAATCTTCTTGTTGAGCTTCAGATATTGCTCGAACTGGGCCACCACCGAGCGCGACAGCGCCTCCAGCTCCTGCGGCTCGCCGGTGCGTTCGTCGATCGGCTCGGCCTGGGCCTGGAAGAAGGCTTCGTTCTCGGTGTAGCGCAGGATGCGGGCGCGGCGGCTGCCCTCGACCAGCACCTTGACGGTGCCGTCGGGCAGCTTCAGCAGTTGCAGCACGGTCGAGACGGTGCCGACGGCATAGATGTCGTCGGTGGTGGGGTCGTCCTGGGCGGCGTTCTTCTGCGCCACCAGCAGGATCTGCTTGTCCTCGCGCATCACGTCCTCGAGCGCGCGGACCGATTTTTCACGGCCGACGAACAAAGGCACGATCATGTGCGGGAAGACGACGATGTCCCGCAACGGCAGGACCGGAAAGATGTCGTCGGACGGGGCTTCGACCATTCTGCCTCATGGGGTCTGCGCCGCCGCGGCGAAGCGGGCGACGGGGGGATCAAATTACTTATTAAGAAAGATCGTGCGGAGTCCGCCCGGCGTCAAGCCGGCAGAAGCCCTGGCAGGCGCGGAACGGCGCCCCGGACGCCACCGGGGCGGTGGCGGGGCGGCGTCGGGCGGGACGGCGGGGGAGGGGAGGCGGCGGCGGGGGAGCGCGACCGGGTCGCGTTCCCCCGCCAGGGCCTGGGTCGGGACGGGGGTCAGGCGGAGGTGGCGCCGGTGTCGCCGCGCCGCTCGGCATAGATGTAGAGCGGCTGGGCCCGGCCCTCGACCACTTCCTTGTTGACCACCACCTCGTCAACCTCGTCGAGGCCGGGCAGGTCGAACATGGTGTCGAGCAGGATGCCTTCCATGATCGAACGCAGGCCACGGGCACCGGTCTTGCGCTGGATCGCCTTCTCGGCGATCGCCTTGAGGGCGTCGTCGCTGAAGGAGAGCTTGACGTTCTCCATCTCGAACAGGCGCTGATACTGCTTGACCAGGGCGTTCTTCGGCTTGGCCAGGATCTCGATCAGGGCGCCGACATCGAGGTCCTCAAGGGTGGCGAGCACCGGCAGACGGCCGACGAATTCGGGGATCAGGCCGAACTTCAGCAGATCCTCGGGCTCGACTTCGCGCAGGATCTCGCCGGTGCGGCGTTCGTCCGGGCCGCGCACCTCGGCGCCGAAGCCGATCGAGGTGCCCTTGCCCCGGCTGCCGATGATCTTCTCGAGGCCGGAGAAGGCGCCGCCGCAGATGAACAGGATGTTGGTGGTGTCGACCTGAAGGAATTCCTGCTGCGGGTGCTTGCGCCCGCCCTGGGGCGGCACCGAGGCGACGGTGCCTTCCATGATCTTCAGCAGGGCCTGCTGGACGCCCTCGCCCGACACGTCGCGGGTGATCGAAGGATTGTCCGACTTGCGGCTGATCTTGTCGACCTCGTCGATGTAGACGATGCCGCGCTGGGCCCGCTCGACATTGTATTCGGCGGCCTGGAGCAGCTTGAGGATGATGTTCTCGACATCCTCGCCGACATAGCCCGCCTCGGTCAGGGTGGTGGCGTCGGCCATGGTGAACGGCACGTCGAGGATGCGGGCCAGGGTCTGGGCCAGCAGGGTCTTGCCGCAGCCGGTCGGGCCGATCAGCAGGATGTTCGACTTGGCGAGCTCGACCTCGTTGCTCTTGGCGCCGTGCTGCAACCGCTTGTAGTGGTTGTGGACGGCGACCGACAGCACCTTCTTGGCGTGGTCCTGGCCGATGACGTAATCGTCGAGGACGGCACGAATGTCCTTCGGCGTCGGCACCCCGTCGCGGGAGCGGACCAGATGGGTCTTGTGCTCCTCGCGGATGATGTCCATGCACAGCTCGACGCATTCGTCGCAGATGAACACGGTCGGGCCGGCGATCAGCTTCCGGACCTCGTGCTGGCTCTTCCCGCAGAACGAGCAGTAAAGCGTGCTTTTGGATTCGCCGCTGGTGGACTTGGTCATCGAAGCTCCATTGGGTCAACCCCCCGCATCCGCAGGGCGTATGTTAACCGCAGCCGGCCCGGCCAGACAATGACAAACATCAACCCACCCCCCCCGAAAGGAGGGGGGCGGGGCGCCGGGGCCGGTCAGCTGGCCGGGGCGGTGTCGCTGTCCTCGGGGATCGGGCGCCGGTTCACCACCTCGTCGATCAGGCCGAAATCGCGGGCCTCCTCGGCGGTCATGAACTTGTCGCGCTCCATCACCCGTTCGATCACGTCGAGCGGCTGCTTGGTGTGTTCAACATAGATATTGTTGAGGCGGGCGCGCAGGGCAAGGATCTCGCGCGCCTGGATCTCGATGTCGGTGGCCTGGCCCTGGGCGCCGCCGGAGGGCTGGTGGACCATGATGCGGGCGTTGGGCAGCGAATAACGCTTGCCGGCGGCGCCGGCGGTCATCAGCAGCGAGCCCATCGAGGCGGCCTGGCCGATACAGACGGTGGACACCGCCGGGCGGATGTACTGCATGGTGTCGTAGATCGCGAGGCCCGAGGTGACGACGCCGCCCGGCGAATTGATGTAGAAGGCGATGTCCTTGGTCGGGTTCTCGGATTCGAGGAACAGCAGCTGGGCGCAGATCAGGCTGGCGACCTCGTCATGAACCTGCCCGGTCAGGAAGATGATCCGTTCCTTGAGCAGGCGGGAATAGATGTCATAGGCCCGTTCGCCGCGATTGGTCTGTTCGACCACCATCGGCACCAGCGTGTTCATGTACAACTCGAGGGGATCTCTCTCGCGCATGCTCGCTTCCTTTCTGCGGTGGGTGCGCCGGCGCCCTGACGCCGGCCGGCGGGGGAAGGGGCGCGGTCCCCCGGAAGGGGACCGCGCCGGATCCATGCTCAGGCGTGGCTGTGATCGTGATCGCAGCCGCAGTCGGGGCCGTGCTCGTGATCGTGGGCCTCGCCTTCCTGGGCGGCGATCTCGCGCCGGAACGCCTCGGCGGCGACCTCGCGCTCGGCGACCTGGGCCTGGGCGAGGATGAAGTCGATCACCTTCTCCTCATAGGCCGGGGCGCGCAGCGCGTCGAGCGCCTCCTTGTTCTTCTGGTAGTACTGGAGCACCAGATGTTCCTGGCCCGGATAGGCGCGGGCCTCGGCCAGGATGGCGCGGTTGAGGTCTTCCTGGCTGACATTGATGCTGTTGACCCGGCCGATCTCGGCCAGCAGCAGGCCGAGGCGGACGCGGCGCTCGGACAGGGTGCGGTACTCGGCCTTCAGCTCGTCGTCGGACTTGCCCTGGTCGGCCGGATCGGTCTCGCCGTCGGTGCGGCCCTGTTCGACCTGCTTCCAGATCGCCTCGAACTCGGACTCGACCATCGAGCCGGGCACCGGGAAATCGTGGTTGGCGGCCAGCACGTCGAGCAGCGCGCGCTTCAGCTTGAAGCGGGCGGCGGTGGTGAGGTCGCGGCCCAGCTCGTCGCGGATCGCCTGCTTGAGGGCTTCGAGCGACTCCATGCCGACCTTCTTGGCCAGCTCGTCGTCGATCGCCGCCGGCTTGCTCGCCTTGACCTCGTGGACGGTGACGTCGAAGGTGGCGGCCTTGCCGGCCAGCTTGTCGTTGCCGTAGCCGTCCGGGAACGAGACGTTGACCACGGTCTGGCCGCCGGCGCTCTGGCCGACCAGCTGGTCCTCGAAGCCGGGGATGAAGGTGTTCGAGCCGAGCTTCAGCGAATAGCCCTCGGCGGCACCGCCGGCGAAGGCCTCGCCGTCGATCTTGCCGACGAAATCGATCACCACCACGTCGCCCTGTTCGGCCGGACGGGCGACGGTCTCGGCCTCGCCGTTGCGCTCGGCGATGCCGGCCAGCACCGGCTCAAGCTCGGCCTCGGCGATCTGCGGGACGTCGCGGGTCAGGCTGACGGTGGCGAGGTCCATCACGGTGATGTCGGGCATCACCTCGACGATCAGGTCGAATTCGAGGTCCTGGCCCTCGGCGAAGGCGGTGATCTCGACCTTCGGCTGGGTGGCCGGACGCAGGCTGCCGGCCTCGATCGCCTTGCCGATGCCGTCGTTGACCGATTCCTCGAGGATCTCGCCCATCACCGCGGCGCTGTACTTCTTGCGCACCATCGCCAGCGGCACCTTGCCGGGGCGGAAACCGGGCAGGCTCAGGGTGCCGGCGAGCTGGGTGATCTTGTCGGTGAGCTTCTGGTCGATGTGGGACGCGGGGACAACGACCTTGAAGTCACGTCTCAGGCCGTCGGCATTGATCTCGGTTACCTGCATCAGTCTTTCGCCAATCGAATCGAGTGGGTTGCATCGGGTGGGCCGGCGCGCTCCTCGGCGCCGGCGGACCGGAAACGGGGCGCATGGGCGCGGGCGACGGGACCATCGCCCCGAGGGCTGGCGCCTTGGAGCGTGAAAACTGGTGCGGAGGAGGGGGCTCGAACCCCTAAGTCATTGAAGACAATGGCTTCTAAGGCCACCGCGTCTACCAGTTCCGCCACCTCCGCCGCGACAAGCCGATTTATGGGGGAGTCGTCGCGGCAACGCCCCCGCTCTGCGTCTTGTAGCGCAGGTTCGCGTTTGCTGACAACCCTCAACCGCGCCCCGCTCGCCCAAGCGGGGCCGTGGCCCCCGGCCGGGGGCGGCCTGCCCGTCTCCCGCGACCGCGCCGGGGCGGGGATCGCCCCCGGGGTGACCTTTTGGATGGGGGTTAAACCCATTGATTTCAACCATCGCCTCTGCTAGTAATGATTCTGTCCATTCCCCGGGAGAGAAAAGGGGTGGCGAAAAGGCCGTTGTCGCAAAAGCCGATATTCAAGAGAAAATCTCGGCCAATTCGATGATGGGGAAAGTGATGGGTTCCAAGTGCCTTGGTTTTTTGCTGTTGGGGAGCAAAGAGCTGGTGTTGCTGGTGCGCACATCAATTTCCGGTGGCGCGCCGTGCGGGGTGGCAAGCGCGATACCTTGGCCTGTTCGTTCGGACAGATAGATCTCGGTCCAGGGCGGCCGGCTAACCGTCGGGGGGCGGTTTCCCGGCCGGGCATCGTCTGATCGCCCACAGTGTCTGTGTGATCCGATGGCCTGGTGAAACTGGCCTGGCGCAAGCCAGGCCAGTTTTTTTATCCCGGATGGGGCGGCAGGTCATGGCCTGACCGGCCTTCGGGGCAAGGTGCCAGGCGGCGCCCCCTGGATGCGCGGATCAAGTCCACGCATGACGGCAAGGATTGCCCCGCCAATCCATGACGCCCCAAAAAAGGGAGGGGTCTGGCGGCGCCAGCCTCCAGGCGGGGCCGGGGCGGACAGTTCGGACTTGACGCCGGCCGGGCCGCGGCACTACGCTATTTTGCGTTGGAAGGCGCTTTTTCCTCTATATGTAGGAAATGGCGGTTTTCCTGTGTCCCTCCGCTCCGCCCTGCAAGGAATACCGATGTCCGGCTCGCCGCTTGCCGCTGTCGCCCCCCGCTCGATCCTCAAGCGCAGCGGCCTCGCCGTTCCGTTCGATGGCGACAAGATCCGCTCGGCGATCCTGCGCGCCGGCAAGGCCACCGGCGAACTCGAGGGCGACGAGGCCCAGTTGCTGACGATCCAGGCGGTCAAGGTGCTGTCCCACCGCTTCCACGGCGCCACGCCCCATATCGAGCAGGTGCAGGACGTGGTCGAGCAGGTGCTGATCTCGGCCAACCATTTCGCCACCGCGCGGGCCTACATCGTCTACCGCGAGCAGCGCGCCCGCCTGCGCCGCGACAAGAAGACGGTGGTCGATGTCGAATCCTCGATCAACGAGTACCTCGACCGCGCCGACTGGCGGGTCAACGCCAACGCCAACCAGGGCTATTCGCTCGGCGGCCTGATCCTCAACGTCTCGGGCAAGGTGGTGGCCAATTACTGGCTGTCGCACGTCTACCCGCCCGAGA
>NZ_JBHUIY010000027.1:0-50787 GCF_042683125.1 Phaeospirillum tilakii | reverse complement strand
CCGGCCCGGCCGCAGCCGCCGCTGATGACCAGCAAGCTGCCGCCGCCGCCGCCCCAGCTGAAGCGGGCCCGGCCGGCCGAACGCTCGGCCAGTCCGCAGGGCCATGACGACCGCCGCCCCGCCAGCCCGGGCGTGCTCGGGGTCGGCCCGGTGGGCGGCGCGCGCGGCGGCGCGGTGCGCGGCGAGCTGAGCCAGAGCGCGCAGGATTTCCTTCAGGCCCAGATCCTGCGGATGTGGCATTTCGATTTCAGCCCGTTGCGCGGCAAGGGGGTGGTGATCTCGGCGGTGATCGAGATCGACCGCGACGGCACCCTGCTCGGGGGAATGAACCGGGCGGCGCCGTGGAACCCGGGGGCGGTGATCCCCGGCTACGAACGGATGCCCGACAGCCCGGTGCGGCGGGCGCTGGAATCCTACCTGCTGGCGCTGCGGATGGCCCAGCCGCTGACCCTGCCGCCCGACGACGGCAAGGGCTGGCCGCGCCGGATGGTGCTGCGCTTCGCGATCGATTCGCTGTAGGCCGCCCCGGCTCTGGCGGCGGCGGGCGGCGGCCCCCACCTTCCCTCTGTCATCGTCTCGTCACTTGCCCCGCCCCCCGGCTCGGCCTAACCGTGGCGGACTGAGGAGAGGGAAGCGAAGATGCGGATCGCGATGGTCACCGACGCCTGGACCCCGCAGCGCAACGGGGTGGTGCGGGTGCTGACCGCGCTGACCGCGACGCTGAAGGCGATGGGCCACGAAATCGGGGTGTTCGAGCCCGGCGCCTTTCCCACCCTGCCCTGCCCGAGCTATCCCGAGATCCCGCTGGCGCTGTTCCCCGGGGCACGGCTGGCCGGGCTGCTGGAGGCGTTCGCCCCCGACGCGGTCCATCTCGCCACCGAGGGGCCGCTCGGCTGGGCCGGGCGCGGCTGGTGCCTGGAACGCGGCCTGCCCTTCACCACCGCCTATCACACCAAATTCCCCGATTACGTCACCGCCCGCACCGGGCTGCCGCTCGACTGGTCCTATGCGGTGATGCGCCGGTTCCACCGCCCGGCGGCGGCGACCTTGTGCCCGTCGCCCTCGGTCTACCGCGAATTGCGCGAACGCGGCTTTCCCGGCGCGGTGGAATGGTCGCACGGGGTCGATACCGACACCTTCCGCCCGCGCGGCAAGGGGATGTTCGGCCTGCCCCGGCCGGTGTTCCTCTATGTCGGCCGGGTGGCGGTGGAAAAGAACCTGCCGGCCTTCCTCGATCTCGACCTGCCCGGCTCGAAACTGGTGGTCGGCGACGGCCCGGCCCGGGCCGGACTGATGCGGCGCTACCCCGAGGCCCATTTCCACATCGTCAACGGCGACGACGAGCTGGCGCGGGCCTACAGCGACGGCGACGTGTTCGTGTTCCCGAGCCGCACCGACACCTTCGGGCTGGTGATGCTGGAGGCGCTGGCCTGCGGGGTGCCGGTGGCCGCCTTCCCGGTGACCGGGCCGCGCGACGTGGTCGATGGCGCGGCGGTGGGGGTGCTGTCGGAGGATCTGGCCGGTGCGGCGCGCGCGGCGCTGGCCATCGCCCCCGACGCCTGCCGGGCCCACGCCGCCCGCTTCTCCTGGGGCGCGGTGGCCCGCCAGTTCCTGACCCGGCTGCGCCCGTTCGGCCCCGCCGCGCAAAAAGGCGCCGCCACCACGCAAGCCGGTTGATTCTTGCCGGGCCGAAGCCGAAACTGCCGCGGTTTTTCCATCCCGTTGTGAGGAGGGGTCGACCGTGAGTCGGTTCCGTGTCGTCGCCGTTGCCTGTTGCCTGGTTTTCACCGCCGCCGCCGCCGAGGCCCGCACCGCCAAGAGCGAGGGCGGCAGCTGCGCCTCGCCCGAGCAGATCCGCGCCGCCCAGTTGCGCCAGTTCCACGATCAACTCCAGGTCGCCGCGCTGAACTGCCGCGCCGACGACGCCACCCTGCGCGACAAATGGGGCGCCTATGCCGCCCGCTTCAGCGGCACGATGGCCGAAAACGCCCGCACCCTCCAGGTGCTGTTCAAGAGCCAGGCCGGGTTCGACCGCTACAACACCAAGGTGACCAATTACGAATCGGTGCGGGTGCACGAGATCGAGGATTACTGCGCCACCCGCGCCCAGATGTTCGATCAGGTGATGACGATGAGCCCGGCCCAGCTCGGCGATTTCGCCGCCGCCACCATCGGCCAGCCCGACCACGTCTCGCCCTGCGGCCAGGGCAAGACCCGTCAGGCCAAGGCCGAGGCCAAGCCGAAGCCGGAGAAGCACAAGGAAAAGGCCGAAAAGCCGGCGGCCGGACACGGCACCACCCCGGCCGCCAAGAGCGACGCGGACAAATAGGGGCTTCGGCCCCGGCGGTCTCTCATCCCTGCCCTGCCTGCGCCATGGTGGCATCTCCCTCGTGGATGATCTACCATGAGGCAAGATCCCGGGACCGATTCGGTCCCGGGGCAGAGACGGGAGGGACCGCCATGTCCAACCCCATCCAACTCGCCCTGACGCTGCACCACGCCTGGATCGACGCCTGGCTGGCCTCCACCAGTCTGGCGCTCCGAGGCTGGGGCGACCTGATCGACCTCGACGGACGATTGTTCCAGGAGGCCGACGCCCTGATCCGCCGCCATGCCGAAATCGATGACGGGCCGACCTTCACCGGCAAATATGGCCGGCGCCGGTTCGACATCGACCCCGAGCATGATGTCTGATCCCGCAGAGCCGGCGCCGGAAGAGCGGCATCACGCCGGACCGGCGCCGGCGCCTTCGCCCGTCAGCCGGTCGGGCGCGGCGGCGAACGCCTCGGCCCAATGGCACACCTGATTGCGGCCGCGCTCCTTGGCGCGGTAGAGGGCAAGGTCGGCCCGCTGCACCAACTGGTCCCACGAGTCCGCCTCGTCGGGATAGCAGGCGATTCCGGCGGAAAAGCTGACCGCGAGGTCGTGCCCGCGCGCCGGCACCGGCCGGGCGACGAAGGCGGCGCGCCAGCGTTCCACCGCCGCCGCCGCCTGGGCGCCGTCGCTGTCGGGCAGCAGGATCAGAATTTCCTCGCCGCCGACGCGGATCACGAAATCGCTTTCGCGCGCCGCGCCGACCAGATAATCGGCCACCGCCCGCAGCACCGCGTCGCCGGCCAGATGGCCCCAGGTGTCGTTGAGCCGCTTGAAATGATCGAGGTCGATCAGCGCGGCGGCGAGCGGCCGGCCGGCGCGGTCGGCCTCGGCCAGCAGCGCCGGGCGGATCTCCTCAAGGAAATGGCGGTTGCGCAGGCCGGTCAGCAGGTCGCGGTTGGCCTGCTCGCGCAATTTTCGCTGTAACCGAAGATTGACCGCGAGCTGGGTGCGCAGGCGGCGCTCCATCCGCTTGCGGTGGGTGATGTCGCTCAGCACCACCACCCGGCCGACCTGACGGCCGCGATAGGCCAGCAGGCGGGTGCGGATCTCGAAATGATGCTCGCCGTCGTCGCGGTCGAGCCGGACCTCGGCCCGGGCGACCGGATCGTCGCCGGCCGCGTCCGCCGCCGGCAGCGGCAGCGGCAGCACCTCGGCCAGCGTCTGCCCCAGCAGCGGGCCGGGCGCGACCAGGGCCTGGGCGGTGGCGTTGGCCTCGACCACCCGGCCGCCGCCATCGACCACCAGCACCGCCTCGGGCAGGGAATCGACCAGCGGGCGCAGCGCGATCGGCGGCAGCACGAACAATTGGCGCCGGCCGATCATCCAGCAGAACACCGCCGCGGTGAAGACGAAGCTGAACGGGGTGGCGTCGAAGCCATAGGGCATGAAGGTGCGGGTCAGATGGCCGATGCTGGCGATCCAGGGGAACAGCAGCGCGACGATCAGGGCGAAATAATGCCCGCGCGCGGCGCGCGGCGCCTGCTGGGCGGCATCGGCCAGCACCAGCGTGCCGGCGGCCAGCAGCAGGTAGGCGATCAGGAACACCGCGAACACCAGGATGCCGTGGTCGTACAGCACCGGCGCCCCCGGCTGGTCGCCCTGGGGGGTGGTGGCGACATACATCAGGTGGTGCCAGGGATTGGTCAGCGCCGCGACCCACACCAGGAGCGGCAGCAGCCAGCCCAGCAGCCGGACCAGCGGATGGCGCCCGGGGGATTCGCCCTTGCAATAGCCCCACAGGAACGCGGTCCAGTAGATCTGGGTGCCGATGATGCCGGGCCAGGCCATTTCCGCCCACAGCACCTTGTCGGCGGCGGCGGTGACCATGTTCTCGATCGCGGCGGCGGCCGACCACCAGGCGATGGCGAACTGGCTGCGGACGAATTCGCCCTGACCGGGAAACGGGGGCAGACGGCCGCCCCACGCCGCCAGCAGCAGCAGGATCGCGGTCCCGAACAGCAGGAACAGCCCGGGCGGATTGACGGTCCAGTCTGGCACGATCCCGACGATGAGGCCCCCCCTAACCCGGTTGCGGCGGCACGGCCGCGCCGATCTCAGTTCCTAACCCGATCCGCCCCATCCGGCAATCGGGTCGGGCTCTTTTCCGCCCGGCCGCTTTCTGCCAGTGTGGGGGCTCCCGCCGCCGAAAGACAGTGATGAACTCTCGCGACCTCACCGCCGATCTCGCCCTGGCGACCCGGCTCGAGCAGGAGGGCCGGCTCGATCAGGCCGAAGCACTCTGCCGGGCGATGCTGTTCGAGGCGCCCGACCATCCGGCGGTGCTCCACCTGCTCGCCCTGCTGCTGTGCCGCACCGGCCGCCTCGACCAGGGCGAGGCGCTGCTGGCCGACCTGTCGGCCCACGCCCCCGACGATCCCGCCCTGCTGCGCCCGCTGGCCGAGGCCCAGGCGGCCCGCGGCCGCCACGCGGCGGCGGCGGACAGCTTCGCCCGGCTGACGCAGGTGCGGCCGGGTGACCCCGAGGCCCTGCTCGGCCTCGGGCAGGCGCGGCAGGCGCTGGGCGATGCCGCGGCGGCGCTCGGCTGCTATCTGACCGCGATCGGGCTGGCGCCCACCATGCCGCGCGGCCATTTCCTGCTCGCCATCCTGTTCCAGCAGCAGGGTCGGCTGGAACAGGCCGCCGCCGCCTGCCAGCAGGCGATCGACCTCGCCCCCGGCCGGGCCGGCCATCACCTCACCCTCGGCAACATCCGCCTCGACCAGGGCCGGCTCGACGAGGCCCAGGCGGCGTTCGGCCAGGCGGCGGCGCTCCAGCCCGACTGGCCCGATGCCCTGACCAATCTCGGGCTGGCGTGGCAGCGGCGCGGCGACCTCGATCAGGCGCTGGCGCTGCAACGCCGCGCCGTCGCCTGCGGCCCCGACGACCTCACCGCCTGGACCAATCTGGCCGCCACCCTGCAACTGATCGGCCGGCCGTTCGAGGCGGTCGGCGCCTATGAGCGGGCGGCGGCGCTGGCCCCCACCGACCCTCTGACGCTGTCCAACCTCGCCCAGGCCCTCGACGAGGCCGGACGCGACGACGACGCGCTCGAGGTCCATCGCCGCGCCGTCGCCGCCGGGCCGGACTGCGCCGTCGCCCGCTTCAATCGCGGCGTCACCCTGCTGCGGCGGGGCGACGGGGCCGAGGGCTGGACCGAATATGGCTGGCGCTGGCGCGGCGGGGTGCCCCGGCTGACCCCGCGCGGCTTCGCCCAGCCGGAATGGCGCGGCGAACCGCTCGACGGCGCGACTCTGCTGCTGCATGCAGAGCAGGGCTTCGGCGACACCCTCCAGTTCGTCCGCTTCCTGCCGCAAGCCGCCGCGCGCGGCGGGCGGATCCTGCTGGAAACCCAGCCGCCGCTGGCCGGGCTGCTGGCCGACGCCTTCCCCGGCCTGCCGGTGATCGCCCGGGGCGAGCCGCTGCCGCCGTTCGACCGGCATCTGCCGCTGCTGAGCCTGCCCGCGATTCTCGGCAGCGACGAGGGGGCCGCCATGCCCTATCTGCGCGCCGAGCCGGCCGCCGCCGCCGGCTGGACGGCGCGCCTCGCCGGCCCCGGCCGCGCGGTCGGGCTGGCCTGGAGCGGCAACCCGGCCCACCGTGCCGACCGGCTGCGCTCGATCCCGGCGGCGCAGATGCTCGACCGCCTCGCCGCCGCCCCGGTCCGCCTGTTCGCGCTGCAAAAGGATCCCCGCCCGGCCGATGCCGCCGTGCTGGCGGCCGAGGCGGCACGGATCACCGATCTCGGCCCCGAACTGGTCGATTTCCGCGCCACCGCCGCGATCCTGGCCGGGCTCGATCTGGTGATCACGGTCGATACCGCGCTGGCCCACCTTGCCGGAGCGATGGGGCGGCCGGTGTGGCTGCTGCTGCCGTTCAGCGCCGACTGGCGCTGGCGGCACCGCCGCGAGGACAGCCCGTGGTATCCCTCGATGCGGCTGTTCCGCCAGAGCGAGCCGGGCGATTGGGACGAGGTGTTCGACCGCGTCGCCGCCGCGCTGGGGTGAGACCGGCCCTCTTTGTTTTCACGAAGACGATTCGCGGGGCTCCGCCCCGCCCCCGCCAAGGGCCGCAAGGCCCTTGGAACCCTTTCCTTGCCCTTCGCGCGGCCAACGCCCGCGCCCAAGCTGAAGGTCCCGTCCGCGCCCGACCATCAATGGGATCCAAGGGCCTTGCGGCCCTTGGCGGGGGTGGGCGGAGCCCACATCACCCCGAAACCAGAATTGAGCGTCAGCCCTGGCTGTCGAGCAGGGTCAGCAGCCCGGCCAGGATCGCCTGCGGCTCGGGCGGGCAGCCGGGGATGGTCAGATCGACCGGCAGCACCGCCGCCGCCCCGCCCAGCACCGCGTAGGACCCGGCGAAGCAGCCGCCGTCCCGGGCGCAATCGCCCAGCGCCACCACCCATTTCGGCCCCGGCATCGCGGCATGGGTGCGGGCCAGCGCCTCGGCCATGTTGGCGGTGACCGGCCCCGACACCAGCAGCACGTCGGCATGGCGCGGGCTGGCGACGAAGCGCAGGCCAAGGCGTTCCAGATCGTAGACCGGCCCGTTGGCGGCGTGGATCTCCAGCTCGCAGCCGTTGCACGAGCCGGCATCGACGGCGCGGATCGCCAGCGAACGGCCCAGCCGCCGCCGCGCCTCGCGCTTGACCGCCGCCGCCAGTTCGGCGGTGGCCTCGGGATCGGGACGGAGCGGATCGCGCCGGGTGGCGGGACCGGCGATCAGGGCGCGCAGCATCAGGCGGGCGACCGGCGGAATCATTGGTCATGCCCCGAATAGGAACAGTTGAACGACTTGTTGCACAGCGGGAAGTCGGCGACGATGTTGCCCTTGATCGCCGCCTCCAGCAACGGCCACTGGAACCAGGACGGGTCGTGGGCGTGGAAGGCGGCAATGCGGCCCTCGTCGTCGAGCCGCAGCCACACCGCCACCTCGCCCCGGACGCTTTCGACCAGGGCCAGCCCCTCGCCCGCTTGCGCCGGCAGCGGGGCGAACACCGGCCCGCCCGGCAGTTCGAGCAGGATCCGCCCGATCAGACGCAGGCTTTCCGCCGCCTCGGCGAGCCGCACCAGCACCCGGGCATCGACGTCGCCCTTGAGATGCATCGGCACGGTCAGATCGAGCCGCTGATAGGGCGGATAGCCCGGACTCTGGCGGGCGTCCTGGCTGCGGCCCGAGGCGCGGCCGACCACGCCGCCGGCACCGAAACGGTGGGCCAGCGCCGGGGCCAGGATCCCGGTGCCCTGGGTGCGGTCGGACAGCGAGGGGGTGTTCTCGTAGAGATGGCCGACCCGCGCCAGCGCCGAGCCCAGCCGGTCGATCAGGTCGCGCAGGCAGGCGGTGGCCTCGGGCGGCAGATCGTCGGCCACCCCGCCCGGCACCACCCGGTCCATCAGCAGGCGATGGCCGAACAGCTCGCGGTTGAGGTCGAGCACCTGCTCGCGCAGGGTGATCGTCTCGGCCAGCAGAATCGCGAAGCCGGCATCGTTGGCGATCGCGCCGATGTCGAGCAGATGGCCGGCGAGGCGTTCCAGCTCGGCGAACAGCGCCCGCAGCCAGTGGGCGCGCGGCGGCGCCTCGATCCCGCTGGCGGCCTCGGCGGCGCGGGCGAAGGCCAGGGCGTAGGCGACGGTGGCATCGCCCGAGATCCGTCCGGCCAGCCGCGCGGCGGCGGCGGGGGTGCGGCCGCGCGCCAAAGCGGCGATGCCCTTGTGGGTGTAGCCCAGCCGGGCCTCCAGCCGCACCACCGTCTCACCCTGGGCATGGAAGCGGAAATGGCCCGGCTCGATCACCCCGGCATGGACCGGGCCGACCGGGATCTGATGCAGCCCGGCGCCCTCGGCCGGCAGGAACGGGTACGGCGCGGCGGCCGGCGCGGGCGGCAGCGGCTCGGGCGCCAGCGGGGCGCGCCGGCCCCAGCGGCCATGGTCGAGCCAGGGGCGGGTATCCTCCAGCCCCTCCGGCTCCAGCCCCCACAGGTCGCGGATCGCCCGTTCCAGCCGGATCGCCGACGGCCGCGCCGCCCCCAGCGCCGGGAAGCGCCGGTCCGGGCAGGGCAGCGAGGCGATCGCCACCGCGCCGTCGGCCTCGTCGCGCAGGGCGGCGTGAACCGCGCCGGCCTCGCCCCATTCGGCGATCAGCGCCCAGCCCGGCGCGGCGAGGCGGGCGGCCAGCGCCTGCCAGCCGGCGCGGTCAAGGGCGAAGCGGGGCCATGGCCGCGCCGCGACCACCGGGGCGCCGCGCTCGGCGAGGAAAGCGAGCAGGGTCGGATCGATCGTCGTCAGCGGCTTATCCCCCGGGCTCGTTGGGGACGACGGGGCTGCCGCCCCGGCCCCGCTTGGAGGCTGGCGCCTCCAAACCTCCCCTCTTTTCGAAAAAAAGGGGGTCCGGGGCATCGCCCCGGTTGGGTTTGGGCGAAAGCCCAACGGACACCAGCGGGCATCATCCCAGCATCCCCGCGATTCCGCGCAGCCACGCCGCCAGCGGCGCCGGCAGGGCCAGACCGGCCGCCAGCACCAGCGCCAGATGCAGCCCCATCGGCAGCAGGGCGAGCAGGGTCACCCCGCGCGGGTTGTTGCCGCCGGGCTCAAGCGACGGCGCGCCGAAGGCCAAGCCCTGCAGGCGCAGCAGCAGCGCGCCAAACGCCAGCAGCAGCCCGGCCGCCAGCGGCACCGCCAGCAGCGGCTGGCGGGCGAAGGCGGCGGCGAGGACCAGGAACTCGCTGACGAACACCCCCATCGGCGGCATGCCGGCGATCGCCAGCACCGCGATCACCAGCCCCCAGCCCAGCGCCGGATGGCTGACGGTCAGGCCGCGAATGTCGGCGATCCGCTTGGTGCCGGCGGTCTGGGTGATCAGGCCGACGGCGAAGAACACCGCCGACTTGGTCAGGGCATGCATCGCCATGTGCAGCAGCGCGGCGAAATTGGCCAGCGGCCCGCCGATGCCGAAGGCGAACACCACCACCCCCATATGCTCGATCGAGGAATAGGCGAACAGCCGTTTGACGTCGCCGCGGCGGTACAGCATGAAGCCCGACACGAACAGCGACGACAGCCCCATCATCACCAGCAGCGGCCCGGGATCGAGGGTGGCGCCGTTGGCGGCAATCAGCATCTTGAAACGCAGCAGGGCATAGAGCGCGACGTTGAGCAGCAACCCCGACAGCACCGCCGAGATCGGGGTCGGCCCCTCGGCATGGGCGTCGGGCAGCCAGGCATGCAGCGGCGCCAGCCCGACCTTGGTGCCATAGCCGACCAGCACGAACACGAAGGCGAGGTTGAGCAGATCGGGCTGGAATTCGGCGGCACGGCGCATCAGCTCGGTCCAGGCCATCGCGTCGGCCCCGGCCCCGATCACCGGCTGGGCGGCGAGATAGACCAGGATGGTACCGAACAGCGCCAGCCCGATCCCGACCGAGCAGAGGATGAAGTACTTCCACGCCGCCTCGATCGCCTCGGGGGTGCGGTAGAGGCTGACCATCAGCACCGTGGTCAGGGTCGCCGCCTCAACCGCCACCCACATCACCCCGGTGTTGTTGGCGGTCAGCGCCAGCAGCATGCTGAACAGGAAGGCCTGGAACATCGCGTGGTAGAAGCGCAGGTGATGCGGCGCCAGCTTGGCCGGCTCGCCGCCCCGGGCCATATAGGCGGCCGAGAACCACGCGGTGGTCATGCCGACAAAGGCGGTCAGCACCACCAGATAGAGGTTGAAGCGATCGACGAACAGCAGCCGGCTGGGCGGCGGCGGATCGGCCAGCAGCGCCAGCGCGGCGGCAAAGGTGGTGGCCGAGGCGGCAAGGTTGGCCCAGGCCGCCCCCCGGCCATTGCGCCACACCGCCAGCACCAGCGCCGAGGCCAGCGGCAGCGCCAGCACCCAGGCCAGCGGACTGTCGGGCGGCGGCAGGGCGGCGACGCGTTCGATCATGCCCGGTCCCCGCGATGGGGTTCGAGGTCGGCCAGATCGAGGGTGTCGAACCGCTCGCGGATGCGGAAGAAGAAGATGCCGAACAGGGTCATCGCCACCAGCACCGAAAAGGCCACCGAGATCTCCACCACCAGCGGCATGCCGCGCGCCGACACCGCCGCCAGGATCAACCCGTTCTCCAGCGCCATGAAGCCGACCACCTGGGTCACCGCGTTGCGCCGGGTGATCATCATCAGCAGGCCGAGCAACACCACGCTCATCGCCAGGGCCAGACTTTCCCGCGTCAGTGCCGCCGCGTTGGCGGTAACCGGCAGCACCAGCAGGATCGACAGCGCCACCAGCCCGACCCCGGCCATCATCGTCCAGCCGATCGGCAGGGCGGTTTCGACCGTGCGCTGGATGCCCAGCTTCTCGATCAGCCAATGCAGGGCGAAGGGGACGATCATCGCCTTGAAGATCAGGGCGATCGCGGCGGTGACGTAAAGGTGCGGCGCGTCCTGGACATGGGCCTGCCACCCCGCCGCCGCCGCCAGCGCCAGCGCCTGGAAGGCGAAGGTGTTGATCACCGCGAACAGCCGGCGCTGATAGAGCAGTTGCAGCCCGGCCATCAGCACGGTGGCGCCGATCAGGTGGGCGACGTCGTAGGAAATCTGGCCGGCACCCATCACACCGCCTCCGACA
Source organism: Phaeospirillum tilakii (assembly GCF_042683125.1). NCBI lineage: Bacteria > Pseudomonadati > Pseudomonadota > Alphaproteobacteria > Rhodospirillales > Rhodospirillaceae > Phaeospirillum > Phaeospirillum tilakii. Next base: position 39,807 of record NZ_JBHUIY010000027.1, on the reverse strand, counting down.
CATAGAGGAAGATGGTGGCGAGCAGCCCGAGCAGCAGCGCCCCGCCGAGGAAGTCGGCGTAGCGGAACACCCGCATCTTGGCGATCGCGGTCTCGAACAGCGCCAGCGCCGAGGCCAGCGCGAAGCATTTGGCGAGGAAGGCGCCGAGCCCGATCAGCAGCCCGAGCGGCCCGGCCCCGGCCGGGGCGATCCCCCACGGCACGAACAGCCCGCCGATCAGGGCCAGGAACAGGGTCAGCCGCAGCATCCCGGCCAGTTCCATCAAGGCGAGGTGGCGGCCGGCATAATCCAGCACCATCGCCTCGTGCACCATGGTCAGTTCGAGGTGGGTGGACGGGTTGTCGATCGGAATCCGCCCGCATTCGGCCACCGCCACCATCACCAGCGCCGCCAAAGCGAGGCCGAGCGAGACCTCGATCCCCACCCCGCCATTCAGCACGAAGGCGATGATCCGCTCCGGCTGGGTGGTGCCCGACACCAGCGACAGCGAGAAGGTCGCCATCAGCATCGCCGGCTCGGCCAGACTGGCGATCAGCATCTCGCGGCTGGCGCCCAATCCACCGAAGGCGGTGCCGGAATCCAGCCCGGCCAGCGCGGTCCACACCCGCGCCACCGCCAGCAGCGCCACCAGGGCGATCAGATCGGCGGCCGGGGCCAGCGCCTGCCCGGTCGCGAAGGTCGGCACCAGACAGGCGGCCAGCCACACCGCGCTGAAGGTGACGTAGGGGGCGGCGCGGAACAGCCAGGAGGCGGAATGGGCCACCATCGGTTCCTTGCGCATCAGCCGGCGCAGGTCGCGGTAGGGCTGGAAGACCGACGGACCGATCCGGCCCTGGAGCCGGGCCTTGACCAGCCGCACCCAGCCGGTCACCAGCGGGGCCAGCGCCACCACCAGCAGGATCTGGCCGATCTGGAGCACCAGCGCGGTCATGAGCGTTGTCTCCAGGCCACCACCAGCAGCATCAGCACCAGGGTGGCGAACATCATCAGCAGATAGCCGCGCACGGTCAGGAACTGCAACCGGTTGACCCGGTCGGCCAGCGCCTCGACCGCGCGGATCAGCGGGCGGTACAGTCCGTCCCACACCGGGTCGATACTCCGCACGCCGTGGCGCGCCGGCTGGGTCGAGCCCGGCTCGGGCATCTCGACCGTCTCGACCACGCCGAACAGCGCGGCGCCGAACACCCGGCGCTGCGGCTGGGAGAAGCTCTGGGCGGTGTACTGGGTCTCGGGCAACAGCAGCCCGTCGGGGTTGCCGCAATCCCACGGATCGGCGCGGCGGGCGCGCGGCGCGCCGAAGCCGTGCGCCACCGCCACCACCACCCCGAACAGCGCCAGCCCGACCAGCACCAGCACCGTGCCGGAATAGGAGCCCCGGCTGGCCCCGGCCGGCGACAGCCACGGCCAGCCCAGATCCGACGACACCGCGAACGGCCCGCCGGTGATCGGCACCACCACCGCCGACAGGGCGTCGGTGACGGTGACCGGGATCGCGCCGAGCAGCAGGCAGGACGCCGCCAGCACCGCCATGCTGAGCCGCATCGTCACCGGGGTGGGATGGGCCCCGGCCTGGGCGGCGGCGAGCGAGCGCGGCCGGCCGAGGAAGGCGATGCCGTAGGCGCGGACGAAGCAGGCCGCCGCCAGCGCCGCCGCCAGCGCCAGCAGCGCCGCCACCACCGGCACGCCGAACTTCATCGCCCACAAGGGCAGGCTCGGCCCCTTGAACAGCGCCTGGAGGATCAGCCATTCCGACACGAAGCCGTTGAGCGGCGGCAGCGAGGCGATCGCCAGCGCCCCGACCAGGGCGGCCGCCCCGGTCCAGGGCATCTGCTTCAGCAGCCCGCCCAGCGCCCCCAGCCGGCGCTCGCCGGTGGCAGCCTGCACCGCCCCGGCGGCGAGGAACAGCAGGGTCTTGAAGGTGGCGTGATTGACGATGTGATAGAGCGCGCCGACCAGCGCCAGCGCCGCCAGCGCCGGCTCGCCGCCATCCTTGAACGCCAGCGCCAGCCCCAGCCCGATCGCGACGATGCCGACATTCTCGACCGTCGAATAGGCCAGCAGGCGCTTGAGATCGTCCTGGACCAGCGCGTGCAGCACGCCCAGCACCGCGCTGACCCCGCCGATCGCCATCAGCGCCGCGCCCCATTCCCACGGCACCCGCCCGACCAGATCGAACAGCAGGCGGATCAGGGCATACAGCGCGACCTTGGTCATCACCCCGCTCATCAGCGCCGAGACCGGGCTGGGGGCGGCGGGATGGGCCTCGGGCAGCCAGACATGCAGCGGCGCCAGCCCGGCCTTCGACCCGGCCCCGATCAGCGCCAGCGGCACCACCGCCGCCACCGACGCCGCCGGGGCGGCGGCGCGCAGGGCGGTGAAATCCCACGCCCCGGCCGGCCCGGCCAGCGCGGCGAAGGCGCCGAGCAGGCACAGGGTGCCGAACAGCGCCATGGTCAGATAAAGCTGGCCGGCGGCGCGGCTGTCGGCCGAACGATGGTCGGACACCACCATCAGCCACGAGGCCAGCGACATGAATTCCCACGCCATCAGGAAGGTGACGGCGTCGTCGGCCAGCAACACCCCGTTCATCCCGAACAGGAACAACGGCAGGAACGGCGTCACCCGGCGCGGCTCGGGCAGGTGGCTCGCATAGCCGATGGTGTAGAGCGCGGCGGCGGCGGCGGGAAAATCGACCACCACCAGGAACAGCGCCGACAGCGCGTCCAGCCGCAGATGGACCGCGCCCCACGGCAGCCCGAGCGGCAACACCACGGTCGGCGCCGGCTCGCCGCCGAACAACTGGCCGATTCCGGCCGCCAGCAAGGCGAGGCTGGCGGCGGCGCAGCCGGCGGCGACCAGCCGGTGGGTCGCCGCCCGCCCGCCGGCGACAATCGCCAGCAGCGACAGCAGCGGCAACGCGGCCAGGGCGGCGGCGATCAGCATCGAGGAGCGGACCGGACCATGCCGGACCGGCGGCAACGGGCAACAAATCTCACGCGAATACTCCGCCCCGGCCTGGACAGACCCTCAGAGACGGGCCAAGTGTAGCATGAGCGCCCCGGGGGGCGACAAGACCGGGGCTCCCCCTTGAATTTCCTCGCCTCGTGGCGCAAGGATGAGGCAATCGGGACGGCAGCCGGATCGAAGGGAGCGAGCGTGACGGAATCCGACCTGCCTCCGGAAGAACAGCAGCGGTTCGAGGCGTTCGTCGCCCGGCTGGGCGACGCCAACATCAGCGCCCAGACCCTGCTCGCCACCGATTATCTCAATCACTTCAACGAAATCGTGATGCTGATCGACATGATCCCGGACATGCCGGACATGATCGAGGAATGCAAGGCGTGGGAACCGCGCTCCTACGTCGAACATTTCGCCCAGTCGAGCTTCAAGGACCGCCAGCTCGCGATCGAGGCCTACGACGCCGTCCCCAGCAAATACCGCCGCCCGTTCGAGGAAACCCTGTCCCAGCTCAACACGGTGATCCAGGGCGGGGTCAACCGGCTCGAAGAGGAAATCGTCGCCGGGGCCGATCCCAATCTGGTCGCCGAACACGTCAAGGCGATCAGCCGCGCCGCCCAGGCCCTGATGGATTGCGCCAACGCCATCATCCACGGCTCCGACCGCGCCATGGCCCAGATCGAAATCGACAGCCTGATCACCGCGTAAGCTTTCGCTGGCGCGAAGGGGACGTGGGCGCCGCCCACTCCCGCCAAGGGCCACAAGGCCCTTGGAACCCATTGGTTTTCTCGGAAGGGGGGCGCCAGCTCAACCTTGACGCCGGGCAACACAATACGTATTTTACGTATTATATGCAAATGCGCGATCAAGCGAGGGGCATCATGGATACGGCCGGACGTGTCGTCACCACCGCCGGAGACCTTGTGCGCAAGTTCTCGCATTACAGCGATGTCGCGCTCGGCCAACCAGTCATCGTCACCCGAAACGGACGGCCACGCAATGTCCTCATCTCCGTCGAAGAGTATGAACGGCTGCGGCAGCGGGATCAGCAGGCCTTTCCGGCGGCGGAAACCCCGGATCATTTCCTCGCGGACATCCAAGCTCTCGCCGACGGTGAGGAAGACTGACGGGCATGGGGCCCGAGCGCGGTTCGGTCATTCGTTATTCCTACCTTTGGGCGGATGAAAGCGCCCGAGGGCGGGAAGAAGGCCGGAAGGACCGCCCCGCCCTCGTTCTCGCCTTGTCCATCCGGGACAGTGACGGGAAGACCGAGGTTCTCGTCCTGGCCGTCACCCACACGCCACCGGCCGGGGCCGACGACGCGGTGGCGTTCCCACATGACATCAAACGTCAGTTGGGTTTGGACGATACACCGTCCTGGATCGTGACCACGGAAGCCAATGCCTTCTTCTGGCCCGGGCCGGATCTTCGACCCGTGCCCGGCCGAACGCCGACGACGATGATTTATGGGCGCGTGCCGAACAGTCTGCTCAAACAGGTCGCCCGATCCTACCTCGCGAATCGCGACCGGCAGCGAAGCCGACGGGTCCCAAGGACACAGTAAAAAGATCTATATGCCACCTAAATAAAATAATCTACTCCTCTGAGATCCAACCAAAATCCATGCAAGGGCTTCTAACAGCAACAGATTCAATTTCCTTCATGCAATCCGCAACCATTTCTTCAAAATTTTGCCCGGCGTACATTTCTTTGATTATATCAATGGACGCAACTTCAACAAAATTTTCCGCCATTTTAACCCGATGGCGCAGTTCGTTCATTCCAAAAATCAAATGCAGAGACGCCGCCTCTGAGAAAAGCTTGTCATTCTCAGCCCTAAAAAAGTGATGCGCAAAATAATTTCTACTTTTTTTGAGATCTTTAAGCTCCCCAATCCCAGGTGAGATCTCAGGGCATTTTGAAACGAGGGTTATAAGTCCGCCCAGAGTTGCTGAAAAAGCCTTACGTTCCAGCTTGTCGTGATTAGATTGCCAATCCTGTAAATTTTTAAGTTCCCCGGCCATCACAGCCCGACGCTGTTCGTAGAAAATATAAAAATTCTGAATGGCCGCCTCGAGCAGGGCATATCCTGAAAACAAGAGGCCAAAATGCGACAAAACCTCTTTCTGCAAGTCAACACCATTACCGACAAGTTCAGGGAACTCATCGAGCAATTTCGCGTATCGTTCATCTTTAACCATACGCCCCGCCAAAAAATATAAAAAAGCCGCAAAATCGAAATCAATTGTGCATTTTTACTGATATGTTTACCAAAAAAAATCGCACCAAAAGGAGTGCTGTCGTCGCAGCCTTCTCCACCCAACGGGATCCAAGGGCCCTCGGCCCTTGGCGGGTGTGGGCGGAGCCCACACTTTGTTGTTCCCCGGCTACATCCCGCAGAGTTTATGGGGGCCGATATCGAGGTGGAGGTGGTCGGCGTGGACGGCGTTGTAATTGGGGGTCAGCACCACGCTGAACTGGTCGCAGGCGCCCTGGGCGACCTCGTGGAGGAAGGCCGAGGGGGCACCGCCGGCGCGCCAGTCGCGGCGGACGGTGACGATGCGGCCGTCGGCCAGTTCGAAGCCGCCGATATCGATCGCCTGACCGCGTCCGTGTTCGGACAGGCGGCCGCCGCGCACCGGCTTGCCGGCGGCGGCGGCGGCGACGGTGGCGTCGGTGCGGCGGGCGCGGCACTCGTAGGTGCCCATGTGCAGCAGGCGGGTGACCTTCTGGCCGAAATGGCGCTGGGCGGCGGGCTGGACCACCTCGGCCTCGAAGCGGTCGACCGTCTGCATCATCGTGCAGGACAGCACCCCGGGACGGCTCCAGCCGATGTCGCCTTCGCCGGTGACCTTGACCGGGTTGGTGATCTGGCAGGCGGGAGAAGCGGGGGCCGACAGGCCGGCGAGCGGCTCGAAGACGATGCCGCGATCGCGCAGATCCTTGAGGCAGGCGGCATCGGGGTCGAGCGCGACCGGCGGCGGAGGCGGCGGTGGAGGGGGCGGGGGCGCGGCGCAGGCGCCGGCCAGCGCCGCGACGGCAACCCAGAGAATTCGCACCGCGCGCGCCATCCCCGCCTCGTCGTTTCCGGAAACGAAATCCTTTTAGCGGAGCGGTCGCGGCGAAGTCACGCTTAATCCCCATTGACAAGGCAAAAGGGATCTGTTTGTGGCGTTTTTGCCGCAACGGCGGTGGCGGAACCGCGACGGCGGCGGCCAAGACAAGCACCCCGGCCGGCCAGGACCCCCGCCGCTTTCGCGGTGGGGACGCCGATGTTATGCTTGGCGGTATTTGGCGCGGTCTTCGCGCGGATCGAGAGCCGGGGCATGACGGAACAGCAAAGCGAAGCGGTCGATTGCGTCGTCGTCGGCGCCGGGGTGGTCGGGCTGGCGGTGGCCCGCCGGCTGGCCCAGGCCGGGCGCGAGGTGGTGGTGCTGGAACAGGCCGGGGCGATCGGCACCGGCATTTCCTCGCGCAACAGCGAAGTGATCCATGCCGGGCTGTATTACCCGCCGGGGTCGCTGCGGGCCCGGCTGTGCGCGCCGGGCAACCGGGCGCTGCGGGACCACGCCGCCCGCTGCGGCGTGCCGCATGCCCTGCCCGGCAAGCTGGTGGTGGCCAACGGCGCCGAGGAGGAGGCGACGCTGGCGACGCTGCTGGAGCGCGGCATCGCCAACGGCGCCGAGGGGCTGCGGCTGCTGTCGGCGGCCGAGGCGCGACGGCTGGAACCGGAGCTGGTCTGCACCGCCGCGCTGCTGTCGCCCACCACCGGGATCATCGATTCCCATGCGCTGATGCTGTCGCTGCTGGGCGAGGCCGAGGCGGCGGGGGCGATGCTGGCGCTGCATGCGCCGCTGCTGTCCGGCCGGGCCGAGGGCGGACGGATCGAGCTGGAGGTCGGCGGCGCCGAGCCGATGCGGCTCAGCGCCGCCAGCGTGGTGCTGGCGGCCGGGCTGGGCGCGCCGGGGCTGGGGCGGGCGCTGGGGCTGCAAGACGTGCCGGACGGGCATCTGTGCCGGGGCAATTATTTCGCCCTGACCGGACGGGCGCCGTTCACGCGGCTGGTCTATCCGGTGCCGGTCGCGGCCGGGCTCGGGGTGCATTTCACCCTCGACCTGGGCGGGGCCGGACGGTTCGGCCCCGATGTCGAGTGGCTCGATCACGAATCCTACGAGGTCGATCCGGCCCGGGCGCTGCCGTTCGTCGCCGCGATCCGGCGCTATTGGCCCGGGCTGCCCGACGATGCGCTGGCCCCGGCCTATGCCGGGATCCGGCCGAAGATCACCGCGCCGGGCGAACCGGCGGCCGATTTCCGCATCGACGGGCCGGAGCGCACCGGAATCCCCGGAATGGTGGCGCTTTACGGCATTGAAAGTCCTGGTCTGACATCCTGCCTGACGATCGCCGACCTCGTCGCGGAGTTGCTGACATGACCGGACCGTCCCTGATTCGTCGCCTGACCCTGGCGCTGCTGCTGGCGGGTGGCCTCGCCGGACCGGCCGCCGCGCTCGACAAGCCGCGCGACTTCAACCCGCCGATGCCCGAGCAGGTGCCGAACTTCCGCGCCCAGACCCGCGACGTGCTGATCGAGCTGGCCAGCTACGCCAAGAAGCGCGATCCGCATTTCCAGATCCTGCTGCGCAACGGGGTGGAATTGCTGGCCAAGGGCGATTGGGAGGAGCAGTGGGACGCCCTGCACGATCCCGCCGGCACCAATTTCTATCGCCGCCTGCCGCCGCGCGCGGTCTACCGGCCGCTGGTCAAGCTGCTCGACGGGCTGGTGATCGACGGTCTCTATTGCGGCAAGCAGGCGTTCGACCAGCCGCTGGAGGCCGCGCTGAAGGCCCGCCGCGCCGACGACGCGGTGATCGACCGCGACAAGAAGCTGGGGGTGATCCGCCCGCCGCTGCCGACCGAGATGGGACCGTTCAGCAACGATCCGGCGGTCGAGTTGCGCCGCGCCGCCGAGATCCAGGAAAAGATCGAGCGGATCGAACGCCAACGCCGCATCCTCTATGCGGTCGATGCGATGCGGGCGGAGAACCGGGTGCTGCTGTCGGTCGAAAGCTGCACCGGCCCGGCGGCGGCGGCGGCCCTGCGCGCCGGGGCGCGCGACCATGTGGTGCCCTACCTCACCGCCAGCGGCCGGCTCGACGAGGGGCCGAAGACCCATCCCCCCGGCGAGAATTCGGCCGAGACGACCTCGCTCGGGGCGGTGCGGGCGTGGCTGCCGCTGCTGCGCAGCGACCGGTTCGGCGACAAGGGCGCCTTCGTCGATGCGGTGGCGGGCGACAATGACGATCTGGTGGTGATCGACGTTGCCCAGCGGGCCCAGGGCGTGACCAAGGACGACCTGACCCGGATGAAGTTCAAGAAGATGGGGCCGCGCCGGATGGTGTTCGCGGTGCTGCCGATCGGCCGGGCCTATGACTGGCGCTGGTACTGGCAGAAAGGCTGGGACGTCGGCAATCCGGCCTACCTGTTCGCCCATGACGCGGCGCCGGGCAGCTACATCGTCGATCTTGCCAACGGCGAATGGAAGGCGCTGTTGGGCAAGTACCTCGCCGCGGTGATGGATCTCGGCTTCGACGGCGTGATGTTCGACGATGTCGACACCTATCTGTGGTTCGAGGAACTGATGCCGATCGACCACTGAGCCCGGCGGCCGCCGTCGCCGGCACCGTTCCCTTTCGTCCCCCGAGGCAGCGTGCTCAACAATCCCCGCAGTTACGAAGAAGCCTGCCGCACCTTCCGCTGGCGCGTGCCCGACCGCTACAATCTGGCGTTCGACCTGTGCGACCGCCATGCGCTGGGCGGGGCCGACGGCCACCGCACCGCGCTGGTGGTCGAGCGCCCCGACGGCGAGGGCGAGCATTACACCTTCCTGGTGCTGCGGCTGCTGGCCAACCGGCTGGCCAACGTGCTGGCCGCGCGCGGGGTCGGCGCGGGCGACCGGGTCGGCCTCGCCCTCGCCCCCGGGCTGGAGGCGGCGGTGGCGCTGCTGGCGGTGCTGCGGATGGGGGCGGTGGCGGTGCCGCTGCCGCTCGGGCTCGGGGCCGCGCCGCTGGCGTGGCGGCTCGACAACAGCGGGGCGGTGGCGCTGATCGTCGATCCCGGCGTGCTGCCGGCGGTGGCGCTGGCCCGGCCGCATCTGCCGATGCTCGGCACGGTGCTGGTCGCCGCCGACCGCCCCGGCCCCGACGCCCCGGCGCTGTGGCCGGCGATCGAGGTCGCCTCGGACAGCTTCGCCCCGGTGGTGACCAGCCCGGATTCGCCCGCCTTCCTGTTCTATCCCGGCGACACCGCCGGGCGGCCGGGCGGAGTGATCCACGCCCACCGGGCGATGATCGGCGGCCTGCCGGCGATCGAGCTGGCGCTGGGGCTGTTCCCGCAATTCGGCGACGTCGCCTGGACCCCGGGCGACTGGATGACGCCGGAGGCGCTGTTCCGGCTGGTGCTGCCGGCGTGGCATCACGGAGTGGCGGTGGTGGCGAGCCCAGGTCCGTTCGATCCCGGCCGGGCGCTCGACCGGATCGGCCGGCTGGGCATCCGCGCCACGTGGCTGCCGCCCGAGACGCTGGCGCCGCTGATCGAGGCCAGCACCGGCCGCACCTTCGCCCGGCCGCGCGCGCTGGCCAGCGGCCCCGATCCGCTGACCGCCGACCAGCACGAGGCGGCGCTGCGCGCCTTCGGCATCCATGTCAACGAGGCGTGGGGGGTGCTGGAAACCGGCGCCGTCACCGCCAACCTCGCCGGGATGATGGAACTGCGCCCGCCCTCGCCCGGGCGGGCCGCCCCCGGCCTGACCATCGAGGCGACCGAGGAAACCGGCCTGCCGGTGCGGGCCGGCCGGCGCGGCATCCTGGCGGTGTCGGCCGATGCTCCGGGCAATTTCCTCGGCTATTGGGAGGGGGGCAGCGGCCCGGCCGAACGGCGGGGCAAATGGCTGCTGACCGGGCGGCTGGGCTGCCGCGACCTCGATTACTATGTCTGGCCCGAGCCGCTGGCCTGCGAGGAGGGGGCGGTGCTGATCGCCGGCCGGCGCGTCCGTCTCGACGAGATCGAATCGACCCTGGCCCACCACCCGGCGATCGCCGCCGCCGGGGTGATCGACGTGCCGGGCGGCCTGCGCGCCTTCGTGGTGTTCAAACCCGGTCCCCCGCCCGAACCGGCCGAATTGCGCGAGTGGATCCGCCTGCGCCGGGGCGCCGACGCGGTGCCGCGCTGGATCGAGCCGACCGACGCCCTGCCGCTGACCGTCGATGGCACCCTGCTGCGCGACGAACTGCGCACCCGGCCGCTGCGCCTCGGCGGCACCTCGCCCGAGGATCGCTGGAGCGGGCGCTAGGCGCGCGGGTTCGGTTGGGGCACTGTGGGCTCCGCCCACACCCGCCAAGGGCCGCAAGGCCCTTGGAACCCTTTGGTGGGGGGCGCCGATACGCCTTTCCGCTTGGGCGCGGATGCTTGCCGCGCGAAGGACAAGGAAAGGGTTCCAAGGGCCTTGCGGCCCTTGGCGGGTGCGGGCAGAGCCCGCGCTTTTTTCAGCCGTGCCCGGCCATCGCCCGCACCTGGGCCGGATCCACCCCCGCCTCGCGCAGCGAACGCAGGGTCTGGGCGCGGTCGCGCTTGGCGAGGCGGCGACCGTCGGGGCCGAGCAGCAGCGGATGGTGGGCGTAATCCGGCACCGGCAGCCCGAACAACGCCTGCAACAGCCGATGCAGATCGGTGGCGGCGAACAGGTCCTCGCCCCGGGTCACCAGGGTCACCCCCTGACGAGCATCGTCGAGGGTGACGGCGAGATGATAGCTGGCCGGACAATCCTTGCGCGCCAGCACCACGTCGCCGAAACGGGCCGGGTCGGCCGTCACCGTGCCGGCATGGCGGTCGTGCCAGCAGAGCGGCCCGGCCTCGGCGCAGGCGGCGGCGACGTCGAGCCGCAGGGCGTAGGGCTGGCCGGCGGCGATCCGCTCGGCCCGCTCGGCCGGGGTCAGGGCACGGCAGGTGCCGGGATAAAGCGGCCCGTCCGGCCCATGCGGCGCGGTGGGGGCGGCGGCGATGTCCTTGCGGGTGCAGAAACAGGGATAAAGCAGCCCACGCCCGGCCAGTTGGTCGAGCGCGGCGCGGTATTCGGCGAAATGCGCCGACTGGATCCGCACCGGCCGCGCCCAGACGAGGCCGAGCCAGGCCAGATCCTCCAGGATTTGCCCGGTGAAGACCGGGCGGCAGCGGGTGCGGTCGATGTCCTCGATCCGCAGCAGGAAGCGGCCGCCCTCGGCGCGGGCCGCCTCCCAGGCGGTGAGGGCGGCGTGGGCGTGGCCGAGATGCAGCTCGCCGGTGGGGCTGGGGGCGAAACGGGTGACGATCATCCTGCGCAACGGCCAAGGGAAAAGGCTTCACGACACGGGGCCGGCATGGGAGGATGGCTCCCCCTGGCGGCCGGCGCCGGCGCCAGCCTAGCCCGGATCGCGGCCGCCGTCACCGCCCGCCCCGGAGCCGTCATGTCCGAGCAATCCCCCCTGCCCCTTACCGGCCCCGAGGCCGCCCCCGCCTCCGGTGGACCGGCGGCGCAATTGGTGGTGCTGCTGCACGGGCTGGGGGTGGACGGCTCCGACCTGATCGGCCTCGCCCCCTATTTCGCCGAGGCGCTGCCCGACGCCGCCTTCTTCGCCCCCGACGCGCCCGACCCGTGCGATCTGGTCCCGTTCGGCCGGCAATGGTTCAGCCTGCAGGACCGCGCCGCCAGCCAGGTGGTGGCCGGGGTGCGCGGGGCGGCGCCCCGGCTGGCCGCCACCATCGCCGCCGCCGCCGCGCGCTGGGGAGTCGGTCCCGGCGACGTCGCCCTGGTCGGTTTCAGCCAGGGGGCGATGATGGCGCTCGATGTCGGCCTGCGCCGCGCCCCGCCGCCGGCGGCGATCGTCGCCTTTTCCGGGGCGCTGGTCGATGCCGCCCGCCTGCCCGACGAGATCGCGGGACGGCCGCCGGTGCTGCTGGTCCACGGCGCCGAGGACGAGGTGGTCAATCCGGCCAGCCTCGCCACCGCCGAGCGGGCGCTGGGCGCGGTGGGGGTGCCGGTGCTGGCCCAGTTGCGGCCCGGGCTCGGCCACGCCATCGACGACGAGGGGGCGGCGCTGGCCCGCGCCTTCCTGCTCCAGGCCTTTGGCGGCGCCGACTGACGGCATGCCTCCCGGTTGGCAAGTTGACCCGGAAATCGCGGCGAAAAAAGGGCGGAAACCCGGGCGCCCCCTGCCGTTCGGCCGGGGGACGCAACCGCCGTTTTTCCTCCCCGACGATCGTGACACGCGGCGGATTCCAGGCTAGAACTAGCCGCATGCACCGCTATGCCAATCCCGCCCGCTTCCTGCGTCTGGCCAAGGCGATCCTGCCGTATTCGTCGGGGCTCGCCATCCTCCTCATCGCCTCCGGCCTGTGGTTCTCGCTGGTCGGCTCGCCCGCCGATTACCAGCAGGGCGACAGCATGCGGATCATGTATGTCCACGTCCCCTCCGCCTGGATGGGGATGGTGTGCTACGTCGCGATGGCGGTACTGAGCGCGATCGCCCTGATCTGGAAGCATCCGCTGGCCGATCTGCTGGCCCGGGCCACCGCCCCGGTCGGCGCCGCCTTCACCCTGCTCTGTCTGGTGTCGGGCTCGCTGTGGGGCAAGCCGATGTGGGGGACGTGGTGGGTGTGGGATGCCCGCCTGACCAGCATGCTGATCCTGCTGTTCCTCTATCTCGGCTACATCGCCCTGGTCGACGCCTTCGACGATCCCGAGCGCGGGGCCAAGGCCGGCGCGATCCTGGCGCTGGTCGGCGCGGTCAACATCCCGGTGATCAAGTTCTCGGTCGATTGGTGGAACACCCTGCACCAGCCGGCCAGCGTGGTGAAGATCGGTGGCCCAGCGATCGATCCCAGCATGCTGCTGCCGCTGCTGCTGATGGCATTCGGGTTCAAGGCCTATTGGGTCACCGTGCTGCTGCTGCGCGGCCGGGCCGAGATCGCCGCCCAGAAGATCCGCGTCCTGCGCCTCGCCCGGGTCCAGGCCGCCGCGCAAGGAGAATGAGCGGATGGAAGCCCTCACTGCCTGGTTCGCCATGGGGGGCTATGCCTCCTTCGTCTGGCCGGCCTATGCCCTGACGCTGGCGGTGCTGGCCGCCGTGCTGGTGATCTCGCTGCGGCAGTTGCGCCAGCGCGAGGCCGAACTCGAACAATTGCAGGGCGACCGCCGCGCCCGGCGCGGCGGCGGCAACGGGGCGGCGCCATGAATCGCAAGCAGCGCCGCCTTTATTTCGTGCTGCTGGGGCTGCTGGCGCTGGGCGCCGCCGCCACGCTGGTGCTGACCGCGATCTCGGATTCGCTGGTCTATTTCTATACCCCGAGCGATCTGGTCTCGAAGCAGCAGCCGGAAGGCCGGCGGATGCGGATCGGCGGTCTGGTGCAGGAACACAGCGTGATCCGCGACGGCGAGCGGGTCGCCTTCGTCGTCACCGACCTGCGCCACAGCCTGCCGGTGCGCTATGCCGGGGTGCTGCCCGACCTGTTCCGCGAGGGCCAGGGGGTGGTGGTGGAAGGCCGGCTCGGCGCCGACGGCACCTTCCAGGCCAGCGAGGTGCTGGCCAAGCACGACGAGAAATACATGCCGAAGGACGTCGCCGACGCCCTCAAGAAATCGGGTCAGTGGAAGCCCCCGGCCCCGGCCAACTGAGCGTGGCGGCCGGCTGAGCGCGCCGGGCGGGGGGATCCCCCGCCGCGCCGCGCGGCGCCCGCCCTCTCCGACGAAAGGACCGACCACCGATGATCGCCGAAACCGGCCATTTCGCCCTGGTGCTGGCCCTGGCCGTCGCCGTGATCCAGGCGACGGTGCCGCTGGCCGGCGCCCGGCGCGGCCGCCCCGCCTGGATGGCGGTGGCCGGCCCGGCCTCGGCCCTTCAGTTCCTGCTGATCGGCCTCGCCTTCGCCGCGCTGGTCCATGGCTACGTCACCAGCGACTTCTCGCTGGTCAACGTCGCCGGCAACAGCCACACCGACAAGCCGATGCTGTACAAGGTGGCCGGGGTGTGGGGCAACCACGAGGGCTCGCTGCTGCTGTGGGTCACCATCCTGGCCCTGTTCGGGCTGGCGGTGACCCTGTTCGGCCGCAACCTGCCGCCGGGGCTGAAGGCCCGCGCGCTGGCGGTGCAGGCGATGATCTCGATCGGCTTCCTGCTGTTCCTGCTGCTGACCTCGAACCCGTTCCAGCGGCTCGACTCGGCGCCGTTCAACGGCAACGGCCTCAATCCGATGTTGCAGGATCCCGGCCTCGCCTTCCATCCGCCGATGCTCTATCTCGGCTATGTCGGCTTCTCGATGGCGTTCTCGTTCGCCATCGCCGCCCTGCTCGAAGGCCGGGTCGATGCCGCCTGGGCCCGCTGGGTGCGGCCGTGGACGCTGGCGGCCTGGGTGCTGCTGACCGGCGGCATCTTCCTCGGCTCGTGGTGGGCCTATTACACCCTGGGCTGGGGCGGCTGGTGGTACTGGGATCCGGTCGAGAACGCCTCGCTGATGCCGTGGCTGGCCGGCACCGCCCTGCTCCATTCCGCCGTCGTGGTCGAAAAGCGCGACGCGCTGAAGAGCTGGACCATCCTGCTCGCCATCGTCACCTTCGGCTTTTCGCTGCTCGGCACCTTCCTGGTCCGGTCCGGGGTGCTGACCTCGGTCCATGCCTTCGCTACCGACCCGGCGCGCGGCATCTTCATCCTGCTGCTGCTGGTGGCGGCGATCGGCGGCTCGCTGGCGCTGTACGCGGTGCGGGCGCCGGCGATGAAGATCGGCGGGCTGTTCGCCCCGATCTCGCGCGAGGGCGCGCTGCTGTTCAACAACGTGCTGATGTCGACCGGGGCGGCGACGGTGCTGCTCGGCACCCTTTATCCGCTGATCGCCGACGCGCTGGGGCTGGGCAAGATCTCGGTCGGGCCGCCCTTCTTCAATTCGGTGTTCCTGCCGCTGATGGTGCCGATGGTGGTGATGATGGCGCTGGCGCCGATGATGTCGTGGAAGCGCGGCGATCTCGGCGCGGTGCTGGGGCGGATGCGGCTGGTCGGGCTGATCGCGCTGCTGGTCGCCGCCGCAACATGGCAGCTTCAGGGCGGCAATGCCGGGCCGTGGTGGAGCGCCGCCGGCTTCGGGCTGGCGGCGTGGCTCGGGCTCGGCACCCTGGCCGACCTCGCCGAGCGGATCCGGCTGTTCCAGGCCCCGGTGCAGGCGCCGTTCCGCGCTTTGGCCCTGCCGCGTTCGGCCTGGGGGATGATGCTGGCCCATTTCGGGCTGGCGCTGTTCATCGTCGGCCTGACCGCCTCGGGGGCCTGGACCACCGAATCGGTCCAGGTGCAGAAGATCGGCGAGACGGTGACGGTGGCCGGCCGGGCGGTGACCCTGACCGCGGTCGAGCAGGTCGAGGGGCCGAACTATCTGGCCCGGCGCGGCCATTTCACCGTCAGCCGCAACGGCGTGGTGATCGCCGAGATGGAGCCGGAGAAGCGGGCCTACCGCAATCCGCCCCGCCCGATCACCACCGCCGCGATCCGCTCGGGGATCACCGGCGACCTTTATGTCGTGATCGGCGATCCCGACCCGAAGGGCGGCGAGGCGGCCGGCTATGTCACCCGGCTGTATTTCAACCCCTGCATTCCGTGGCTGTGGGCCGGGGGCCTGCTGCTGATGCTGGGCGGCCTGATCAGCCTCGCCGACCGGCGCCACCGCATCGGCGCGCCGACCCGGGCGGCCCGCGCCGCCGATGCTTGACGACGAAAGGGGCAAGGCGATGCGTCGTGCGCTTTATCTGCTGCCGGTGCTGGTGTTCGTCGGCCTGGCGGTGCTGTTCCTCAAGGGGCTGACCCTCGACCCGCGCGAGATCCCCTCGGTGCTGATCGACCGCCCGGTGCCGGAGATGGCGCTGCCGCCGCTGCCGGGCCGTCCGGCCGACAGCGGGCTGGCCTCGGCTGACCTCAAGGGCCGGGTGTCGGTGGTCAACATCTACGGCTCGTGGTGCATCGCCTGCCTCCAGGAGCACCCCACCCTGCTCGCGCTCAAGCAGCAGGGCGAGGTGCCGATCCACGGCATCGACTGGCGCGACGACCCGGCCCAGGGCGCGGCGTGGCTGGCCAAGCACGGCGATCCCTACCAGCGGGTCGGCAGCGACCCCGCCCCCGGCCGCGCCGCGATCGATTTCGGCGTCACCGGCGCCCCGGAAAGCTTCATCGTCGATCAGAACGGGGTGATCCGCTACAAGCATATCGGCCCGATCACCCCGGACAATTGGCGCAAGACCCTGCTGCCGATCATCCGCAAGCTGGAGGCCGCGCCATGAGAGCGCCCGCTCTGCCCGCCATCCTGCTGCTCGGGCTGCTGGCGGCGGCGCCCGCCGCCCTCGCGGTCAATCCCG
This sequence comes from Phaeospirillum tilakii, assembly GCF_042683125.1. Taxonomy (NCBI): domain Bacteria; kingdom Pseudomonadati; phylum Pseudomonadota; class Alphaproteobacteria; order Rhodospirillales; family Rhodospirillaceae; genus Phaeospirillum; species Phaeospirillum tilakii. The sequence goes on along the minus strand of NZ_JBHUIY010000027.1, from coordinate 23,429 downwards.
ACGAGATGCTGCCCGACCCGGCCCAGGAGGCGCGGGCCCGCGCCCTCGGCCAGGGGCTGCGCTGTCTGGTGTGTCAGAACGAATCGATCGACGAATCCGAGGCCGACATCGCCCGCGACCTGCGCCAGATCGTGCGCGAGCAGATCCGCGCCGGCCAGTCCGACCAGCAGATCGAACGGTTCCTGGTCGATCGCTATGGCGATTACGTGCTGCTGAAGCCGCCGTTCAAGCCCGCCACCCTGGTGCTGTGGCTCGGCCCGCCGCTGCTGCTGCTGGTCGGGGCGGCGACGGCGGCTTTGTTCTATCGCCGCCGTCGCGGCGCCCCCGCCCCGGCCGAGGCGCCGCTGAGCGCCGAGGAACAGCGCCGGCTTGAGCGGGTGCTGAAGGAGAAGGGCGAATGATCTGGATCCTGTTCGGTGGCCTGACCGCGGTGACGATGCTGTGGCTGCTGCTGCCGCTGCTGCGCCCGCCGGCCGCCGCCGCCCAGCGCGCCGCCTATGACCTCGCGGTCTATCGCGACCAGCTCGACGAGATCGGCCGCGACATCGAGCGCGGCCTGCTGTCGCCCGATCAGGCCGAGGCCGCCCGCACCGAGATCAAGCGGCGGATGCTGGCCGCCGCCGACGCCCCCGCCACTGTCACCGCCGCCGGCGCCGCCGGCTGGCCGGCGTGGCTGATCGCGCTCGGCCTGCCGCTGCTGTCGTTCGGGCTGTACGCCCTGCTCGGCTCCCCCACCCTGCCCGACCAGCCCTATGCCGGCCGCGCCGCCGAGATCGCCGAGGTCCGCGGCCAGCTGTCGATGATCGAGGACCGGGTGCAGAAGCTGGAGGAACGGCTGAAGGCCAATCCAGGCGACGGGCAGAGCTGGGCGATGCTCGGCCGCTCGCAGCGCGCGCTCGGCCGGGCCGAGCCGGCCCGGCAGGCCTACCGCAAGGCGGTCGCCCTGCTGCCCGACGCGGTCGAACCCCGGATCGAACTGGCCGGGATGCTGATCGAGGAGGCCCAGGCCCCGACCCCCGAGGCGGTGGCGCTGCTGCGCGAGGTGCTGGCCCATCAGCCCGACCAGCCCGACGCGCTCTATTTCGTCGCCCAGGCCGAGCTGGGCGCCGGCCACACCGCCCAGGCGCGCGAGATGCTGACCCGGCTGGCCACGCTGCTGCCGGCCGGATCGAGCGACCGCGCCGAGGTCGAGAAGCAGATCGAAAAGCTGAAATAAACGGTGATGCGGGCGCTGCCCGCACCCGCCAAGGGCCGCAAGGCCCTTGGATCCCGTCGGTTGGGGAGGGGGACGGTGCGGGGGGATGCCGGGTTCGGGCTTTATCTGCACTGGCCGTTCTGCCGGTCGAAATGTCCCTATTGTGACTTCAACAGTCGGCCAAGCGCGGCGGTCGATCAGCGGCGTTGGGGGCGGGCGCTGGCGGCGGAGATGGCCCATTTCGCCGCCCAGACCCCGGGGCGGCGAGTCACCAGTCTGTTTTTCGGCGGCGGGACTCCGTCGCTGCTCGATCCGGCGATCGTCGCGGCGCTGATCGAGCGGGCGCGGCAGCTCTGGGCCTGCGATCCCGATTGGGAAGTGACGCTGGAGGCCAATCCGTCGAGCGTCGAGGCCGGGCGCTTCGCCGGCTATCGGGACGCCGGAATCAACCGGCTGTCGCTCGGGCTTCAGGCGCTTGACGACGCCGCGCTGCGCTGGCTCGGGCGGCCGCATGATCTGGCCGAGGGGCTGGCGGCGCTGGCGACGGCGCGGGCAACGTTTCCCCGCGTCTCGTTCGACCTGATCCATTCCCGCCCCGGCCAGAGCCTCGCCGCCTGGGGCGAGGAACTAGGCCGGGCGCTCGATCTCGGCCCGGATCACCTGTCGCTGTACCAGTTGACGATCGAGGACGGCACCGCCTTCGCCCGCCAGGGCATCGCCGCGCCGGCCGACGATGACGGCCGCGCCCTGCTCGACCTGACCCGCGCCATCACCGCCCGCGCCGGCCTGCCCGCCTACGAAGTCTCCAACCACGCCCGCCCCGGCGCGGAGTGCCGTCACAACCTGACCTATTGGCGCGGCGGCGACTGGGTCGGGATCGGCCCCGGCGCCCATGGCCGGCTCGGGGCCCGCGCCCTGGCCCAACAGCACGACCCGACCATCTGGCTGACCACGGTCGAAGCCGCCGGCCACGCCACCGCCGAGGACGAAATCCTCTCCCCCGCCGCCCTGGCCGCCGAACGGCTGATGATGGGCCTGCGCCTGGCCGAGGGCCTCGAACTCGACGACACGCTCCGCGCCGCGATCGACCCGACGGCGCTGACCGACCTGATCGAGGCCGGCCTGCTGCGCCGTGACGGCGCGCGGCTGGCGGCGACGCCCACCGGCTGGCCGCTGCTCGACACGCTGCTGGCCCACCTGCTGCTCTGAAGAAAACAAAGGGGGTCCGGGGCATCGCCCCGGCGGGTCGCGGGCAGAGCCCGCGCGAAGAGCGCCGTCAGTCCCGGCGCGGCCCGGCGGCGCGTTCGCGGGCCAGGGCGAAGGCGCAGGCATTGTGAAACAGGCTGATCGCCCCGGCGAGGGCTCCGAGGGCCGAACGCTGCTCGGGGGTCGGCTCGACCGGGCGGAGGCGGCGCAGATCGACCAGCAGGCGCATCACCGCGCGGGCCGGCAGGGCGCCGAGCGGCGGCGGCGGGGCCACCTGACCGGGAAACGCCGCGCCGAGGGCGGACAGCGCGGCCAGGATGTAATCGCGGTCGGCCGGCTCCAGCGCGACCGGCCGCTCCGGCGCCAGTCGGACCAACCGTTCCCCGGAAAAATCGACCACCGCGTCCGTCATCGCCGCCTCGCCCGCCGGTGTCACCGTGATGAAACCAATATGGGGTATCGGCGCCGCTTCGGCAAAGGGATGTGGCGCCGGCTTGAGCCCGGCCGCGCCCCGTGCCAAGCTGCGCCGATGAATGATTCCCTCTGCTATCATGGCGGCGGCTTCGACCGCGCCGCCGAGTTGCGTCGCGGCATCGATCCGGCGCATCTGCTGACGGCGGACGACAGCCTCGTCCTGCCGTTCTGGCGCGGCCTCCAGGCGATCGATCCCGCCTCGGCGCGGGCGGTGCGCTTCGCCCCGGCGACGCTGGCGCCGCTGCTCGACCGGCTCGACCCGCCGCTGCTGCTGCTGGGGCGCGAGGCGGGGCGGCCGGTGCTGGCGCTCGACCTGTCGGCGCTGGACGGCCCGGGCGAGGACGGTCCGGTGCTGGACGGGCCGGAAGGCTGGGCGTGGCGCGGCCTGCGGGCGATGGCGCCGGTGCTGCCGGCGGCGGAAAGCGCCCTGCTGGCCTATGCCCGCGCCATGCTGCTGTGGCGGGCGCGCACCCGCTTCTGTCCGGTCTGCGGCACGCCGCTGCGGTTCGAGGAGGCCGGCCATGTCGGCCGCTGCCGCGACACCGCCTGCGCCGCCGCCCAGTTCCCCCGCACCGATCCGGCGGTGATCGCGCTGGTGACCGACCCCGCCGGGCGGGCGCTGCTCGGCCGCCAGCCGCACTGGACCCCGGGGCAGGTGTCCTGCCTCGCCGGGTTCGTCGAACCGGGCGAGACGCTGGAGGAGGCGGTGGCGCGCGAGGTGTGGGAGGAAGCCGGGGTGCGCGCCGGCGCCGCCCGCTATGTCGCCAGCCAGCCCTGGCCGTTCCCCGCCTCGCTGATGGTCGGCTTCACCGCCACCGCCCCGGCCGACGAGCCCCGCCCCGACCACGACGAACTGGAGGCGGTGCATTGGTTCAGCCGCGAGGAGGTCGGCCGGCGGCTGGCCGCCGGCACCCTGCGGCTGCCGGCGCCGGATTCGATCGCCCATCGCCTGATCGGGACGTGGCTGGGCGGCGGCGAGCCCTGATCCCGTCCCGGCCCGGCCGCGCTCACTGCCGCCAGAAGGCCGGGGCGAACAGCACCAGCAGCGGGAAGATCTCGACCCGGCCAAGCAGCATGCCCAGCATCAGCAGCGGCTTGGCCGCGTCGGGCAGGCCGGCATAGCTGACGCCGGGGCCGAGATTGGCCAGCGCCGCCGCCGCGCCGCCGATCGCGGTGACGAAATCGACCCCGAAGAAGGCCAGCGCCATCGCCAGCAGGGCGAAGGACAGCGCATAGACGAACAGAAAGCCCAGCACCGATTCGACCACCCCGTCGCCGATCGGCCGGCGGTTGAAGGTGACGATCTGGACCGAATGCGGCCGCAGCAGGCGGCGAAGCTGGATCAGCGCGGCGGTGAACAGGCATTGCAGCCGGAACACCTTCATCCCGCCGCCGGCCGAGCCGGCGCAGCCGCCGACGAAGGCGAGGAAGAACAGGATCGCCGCCGGCAGCCCGCCCCAGGTGGCGACCGGGGCGATGGTGAAGCCGGTGCCGCTCATCACCGAGGCGACGGTGAACGCCCCCTGGCGCAGCGCCTCGGCCGGGGCGCGGTCGAGGCTGATCCACAGCCAGGCGGCGAGGCCGAACCCGCCGAGGCCGAGCAGGGCCAGATACCAGCCGATCTGGCTGTCTCCCAGCAGGGCGCGGCCCTCGCCGCGCGCCAGCCGGTAATAGAGCAGGACGGGCAGGCCGGCGGCGACCATCCCCGCCGTCAGCAGCAGTTCGGCGGCGGGATTGTGGAAATGGCCGATCGAGGCGTCGGAGGTCGAGAACCCGCCGGCCGACAGGGTGGACAGCGCCTGGGCGCAGGCCTCGAAACCGCTGAGCCCGACCCGCCACAGCCCGAGCGCCAGCAGCAGGGTCAGGCCGGCATAGAAGGCGAACAGGGCGGCGGCGATGCGGCGGCCCCGGGCCAGCGCCCGCTCCGGCGCGCCGGGCAGCTCGACCCGGAACAGCTGCATCCCGCCGATCGCCAGCGCCGGCAGCACCGCCACCACCATCGCGATCACCCCGAGCCCGCCCAGCCAGTTGAGCAACGCCCGCCACAGCAGCAGCCCGCGCGGCAGATGGTCGAGCCCGACCAGCACCGTCGCCCCCGAGCCGGTCAGGCCGCTGGCCGCCTCGAACAGGGCGTCGAGCGGCGCCAGCGCCGCCGTCCCCCACGCCAGCGGCAGCGCCGCGAACGGCACCGGCACCGCCCAGGCCGCCACCACCGCCAGATAGATCTGGCGGATGGTCCAGGCCGGACGCGGACCGTTCATCCCGAGCGCCAGGGCAAGGCCGACCAGCAGGGTGATCCCGGCCGCCACCACGAAGGCGCGCGCCTCGGCCTGACCGTCATGCAGGTCGAGCGCCGCCGGCAGCAGCATCGCCACCGCCAGGGCGCACAGCAGCTGGCCGGCCAGACGCAGCACGGGGCGGACGTCGATCATCGCTTTCTCCCCTACGGCCGCCAGTAACTGCGCGAGAACAGCACCGCGACGATGAACAGCTCAAGCCGCCCGATCATCATTTCCGCCGCCAGCACCCATTTCGCCGCGTCGGGCAGCGGACGATAGCTGCCCATCGGCCCGATCAGGTCGCCGATCCCCGGTCCGGCATTGGCCAGCGCCGCCGCCGAGCCCGACAAGGCGGTGACGAAATCGACCCCGACCGTGGTCAGCGCCAGCGCGAACAGCGCGAACACCAGGAAATACAGCACGACGAAGGCCAGCACCGAGCCGAGCACCGCCGGCGCCACCGCGTCGCGGTTGTAGCGGATCACCGTCATGCGGTGGGGATGGAGCAGCCGGCCGGCCTGGGCCCCGGCCAGGGCGAACAGCAGGTCCCAGCGCAGGATCTTGATCCCGCCCGCCGCCGAGCCGGTGCAGCCGCCGATGAACAGCAGGATGAAGAACACCACATGGGCGAAGCCACCCCAGGCGTTCCAGTCGGTCGAGGCGTAGCCGGTGGTCGAGACGATCGAGGTGACCGAGAAGGCGGCATGGCGCAGGGCCAGATCGGGCGCCATGTCGTTGACCGCCCATTGCCACAGCGCCAGCGCGCCGGAAAACACCGCGACGAACCACAGGTACCAGCGGGTCTGGGCGTCCTCGAACAGGCCGGCGCGGGCCGCCCGCCCGGCGCCGGTCCACAGGATCAGGCTGGAACCGCCGACCAGCATCGCCGCCACCGCCACCCACTGCACCTCGGCCCCCCAGCGGGCCAGCCGCTGGTCCGAGGTCGAGAAGCCGCCGGTCGAGATCGCCGACAAGGCATGGCAGATCGCGTCGAACCGCCCCATCCCGGCGAGCCAGAACGCCAGCGCGGCCAGGGCGGTGAAGGCGGCGTAGACCAGGGCGATCGAGCCGGCGACCTGGAGGATGCGCGGCCCGATCCGCTCGGTCTTGTCCGAGCTTTCCATCCGGAACACCTGCATGCCGCCGATCCGCAGCGCCGGCAGCACCGCCACCGCCATCACGATGATGCCGGCCCCGCCCAGCCAGTTGAGCAGCGCCCGCCACAGCAGCAGCCCGCGCGGGGCATGGTCGAGCCCGACCATCACCGTCGCCCCGGTGGTGGTCAGGCCGCTGACCGCCTCGAACACCGCGTCGGTGAAGGCCAGCCCGGGGGCGGCCAGGGCGAACGGCAAAGCGGCGAAACCGGCGGAGGACACCCACCCCACCACCGTCAGCAGGAAGGATTGCCGCGCGGTGAGGGCGAAGCGGCCGGGCTGGGCGGTGCCGAGGGCCAGGGCCAGCCCGAAGAAGGCGGTGATCGTGGCGGCCAGCAGGAACGACGCGGCGTCACCGTCGCGCGCCATCGCGTCGGCCAGGGCCGGGAACAGCATCGCGACCGCCAGCACCAGCAGCAGCAGCCCGTTGACGAACAGCACCGGCCGAAGGTCGATCACGTCCTCCCCCACCCCCCCCTTGTCACGCCCGACTCTTGACCCTGATTCGCCGGGCTTGTCCAGCGAATCGTGTCGGAGACCCCCGCCGCGCCGGCTGGTGACAAGCGAAGCAAACCGGGCTAGGCTTGCCTTACAACAGACCTGCGTGGGGAGATGCCGGCAATGCATGCGATCCTGACCTCGGCGATCGAGGTCGTCATTGTGGCCTTGAATCTGTACTGGTACGTCGTCCTGGCCGCGGTGGTGCTGAGCTGGCTGGTCGCGTTCGGAATCGTCAACACCTACAATTCGACCGTCCGCACCGTGCTGACGGTGATCTCCCGCCTGACCGAGCCGGTGCTGCGGCCGATCCGCCGGGTGATGCCCGATCTCGGCTCGGTCGATCTGTCGCCGATCGTGCTCTGGCTGGGGCTGTATTTCGTGATCCGGGTGCTGGAGCAGCTCCGCTACACGATTTGAGCATGGAACCGGCCGCCTCGCCTTTTGCCCCGGCGGCGGGCGGCCTGCGCGTCACCTTGCGGCTGACCCCCAAGGCCGGCCGCGACCGGGTGGTCGGCGTGGTCGCCGATGCCGAGGGCGGCGCGGTGCTGAAGGTTCAGGTCACCGCCGTGCCGGAGGACGGCAAGGCCAACGCCGCGTTGCTGAAGCTGCTGGCCAAGAGCTGGCGGCTGCCGCGTACCGCGCTGACCATCGTCCAGGGCGCGACCGACCGACGCAAGGTGATCGAGATTTCCGGCGACGCCGCCTTGTTGCGGCCGCGCCTTGAACAATGGATGGCCGAACATCATGACTGACGCCACGCTCATCGACGGCAACGCCTTTTCCGCCGGCCTGCGCGACCGCATCCGGGCCCAGGTCCACACCCTGCGCGAAACCCGGCGGATCACCCCCGGCCTCGCCGTGGTGCTGGTGGGCGAGGATCCGGCCAGCCAGGTCTATGTCCGCAGCAAGCACAAGCGCACGGTCGAGACCGGGATGGAGTCCTTCGTCCACACCCTGCCGGCCGACACCCCCGAAGACGAATTGCTGACCCTGATCGCCGGGCTCAACCGTGATCCCCAGGTCCACGGCATCCTGGTCCAGCTGCCGCTGCCGCGCCATATCGACGCCCAGAAGGTGATCGAGGCGATCGACCCGGCCAAGGACGTCGACGGCTTCCACCCGGTCAATGTCGGCCGGCTCGCCGCCGGCGGCGAGGCGCTGGTGCCCTGCACCCCCTATGGCTCGCTGCTGCTGCTGAAGGACCGGCTCGGCGACCTGTCCGGGCTGGAGGCGGTGGTGATCGGCCGTTCCAACATCGTCGGCAAGCCGATGGCCCAGTTGCTGTTGCAGGAAAACTGCACCGTCACCATCGCCCATTCCCGCACCCGCGACCTGCCGGCGGTGGTGCGCCGGGCCGACATCGTCGTCGCCGCGGTCGGCAAGCCGGAGATGGTGCGGGGCGACTGGCTGAAGCCGGGCTGCACCGTGATCGACGTCGGCATCAACCGCGTCGCCAAGCCGGCGCCGGAGGAAGGCACCCGGCTGGTCGGCGACGTCGCCTTCGCCGAGGCGGTCACGGTGGCCGGGGCGATCACCCCGGTGCCGGGCGGAGTCGGGCCGATGACCATCGCCTGCCTGCTGCGCAACACCCTGGTCGCCTGCGCCCGGCAGAACCGCCTCCCCCTCGACGCGATCTGATCCCGACCCGCCGCAGCGGAGCCCCGCCGATGCCGTCCCCCCGCCCCCCCGCCTCCTCCGAACTGTCCCTCGACCGTCTGGCCGATCTGGTCGCCGCCGCCCGCCGGGCCGGCGCCGACGCGGCCGAGGCGGTGCAGATCGAAACGACCTCGCTCGGGGTCGGCTGGCGCCTCGGCGCGCTGGAACGGCTGGAACGGGCCGAGGGCGGCGATCTCGGCCTCAGGGTGCTGATCGGCCGTCGTCAGGCCTTCGTCTCCTCCTCGGACCGCTCGGCCGCCGCCCTCGACGAACTGGTCGAACGGGCGGTGGCGATGGCCCGCATCGTCCCCGAGGATCCGTGGTGCGGTCTGGCCGAGCCCGACCAGCTCGCCCGCGACCTGCCGGCGCTCGACCTGTTCGACCCGACCGAGCCGACCGCCGAGGCGCTGATCGAGGCCGCCCGCCACGCCGAGGATGCGGCCCGCGCCGTCGCCGGCGTCACCAATTCCGACGGCGCCGAGGCCAACTGGGGCCGCTCGCGGGTGGCGCTGGCCGGCTCGAACGGGCTGGCCGTCTGCTATGCCGCCAGCCATTCCGCCCTGTCGGTCGGGGTGCTGGCCGGCGACGCCGCCGGGGGGATGGAACGCGATTACGACCATACCGGCGCGGTCCATCGCGCCGATCTGCGCTCGCCCGAGGCGGTCGGCGCCGAGGCCGGCCGCCGCGCCGTGCGCCGGCTGGGGGCGCGCAAGGTCGGCTCGTGCCAGGTGCCGGTGGTGTTCGATCCCCGGGTCGCCCGCGGCCTGCTCGCCAGCTTCGCCGGCGCGATCAACGGCGCGGCGGTGGCGCGCGGCACCAGCTTCCTCAAGGACCGGCTGGGCGAGCCGGTGTTCGGCCCCGGCATCCGCGTCATCGACGACCCCCACCGCCCGCGCGGCCTGCGCTCCCGCCCCTGCGACGGCGAGGGGCTGCCGACCCGGCGGCAGGCGATCGTCGAGGATGGGGTGCTGACCCGCTGGCTGCTCGACCTGCGCTCGGCCCGCCAGCTCGGCCTCGCCCCCACCGGCCATGCCAGCCGGAGCACCGGCGCGCCCCCCAGCCCCTCGGCCAGCAATTTCCATCTCGAGGCCGGGGCGGTGACCCCGGCCGAACTGATCGGCGACATTCCCGACGGGTTCTACGTCACCGAATTGTTCGGCCAGGGGGTCAACGGCATCACCGGCGATTATTCGCGCGGCGCCTCCGGCCTGTGGATCTCGGGCGGCGAACTGGCCTTCCCGGTCGCCGGCGTCACCATCGCCGGCAACCTCAAGGACATGTTCCGCGCCCTGACCCCGGCCAACGACCTCGAATTGCGCCACGGCATCGATTCCCCCACCCTGCGCATCGACGGGATGACCATCGCCGGGCGCTGATCTGGCACGCCCCCTTAACCTGTGGTAGAGTGAGATCCGTCTCACGCCACCACGGGCGCGGCAGCCGCCGCGGGGGGAGGTCGCGATGAATGCCCCGATCCAGTCGCCGGCCGCGATCGGCCGGCCGGTTTCGTCGATGCCCGACTCTCCCGTCGTCCGGCTGCGCGCCGATCTCGTCCGGCTGCTGCGCCACGCCGCCCTCAGCAAATCGGTGACCACCCAGGACGGCGACTACACGACCGCCGCCAAGATCCTGGCCCAGGACGACGCCACCCTGGCCGGAGATCCGGCGCTGCTGGCCCAGATCGACCAGTTCAGCCAGAAGGCTTTTCCGGTCACCGCCGCCTCGCTCGAAATCGCCGAGATCATGGAAAGTCATGGCCAGGGGCTGGCGGCACGGGAACACCGGACCTACCGTGACGTCACCCATTTGATCACATGCTGGGAAATCGCCACGTTCCTCTCCCTGGCCCTGGTGCTCGCCGCGACCAGTCTCCATTTTGCCCTGCCCGCCGATTCCGGCACCCTCCTCAGGACGATGCTGGGGGAGGGCACGAAATACTCGATCCTGCCGATGCTGCTCGGCCTGCTCGGGGCCTGCACCTTCATCCTGCGCAGCATCCTCAACAACCTCGCCGCCAAGACCTTCGTGCTGCGCGACGGCGCCCGCTTCCGCCTGCGCGCGGTGCTGGGGCTGGTGCTCGGCTATCTGGTGCCCCTGCTGTCGACGATCGCCGGCGGCCCCGGCCCGACCAACCCGAAAATCCTGGTGGCGTCATTCCTGGCCGGGTTCGCGGTCGAGCCGACCTTCAGCGCGCTGGACAGCCTTGCCTTGACCTTTCGCGATCTGGTCAGCCGCTCCCCCGCCGCCGGGGCCGGCGGAAAAGGCTGACCCGCCCCCGACCATCGATGGGATCCAAGGGCCTTGCGGCCCTTGGCGGGTGCGGGCAGAGCCCGCCGGAACGATGGTTCGCTTGACAGCGCCCAGCCGGTCACGTCACTGTCACGTCACAGACCGAAGGGGAGCCCCGGCATGCGCGGGGCTGAGAGGCTGGCCCGGACGCGGCGGCGACCCTTGGAACCTGATCCGGGTCATTCCGGCGAAGGGATCGGCGTCTTCCGCCTTTGTTCCTGCGCTGCGTCGATTGACCCCGGCTCCCTCCAGACAGGAAAGAGGCGAGGATGTCCGACCACGCTGCCCCCGCTCCCCGCATCACCACCGGCCCGCTGCCCGGCTCGCGCAAGATCCATGTCGAGGGCTCGCGCCCCGATTTGCGCGTGGCGATGCGCGAGGTCGATCTCGCCCCCGGCTGCGGCGAGCCGCCGGTCCGGCTGTATGATTGTTCCGGCCCCTACACCGATCCGGCGGCGACGGTCGACATCGCCAAGGGCCTGCCGCCGCTGCGCACCGCCTGGGTGCTGGAGCGCGGCGACGTCGAGACCTATCCCGGCCGGCCCCACCGCCCCGAGGATGACGGGCTGAAGCCGGGCGAGACCATCGCCGTGCCGGTGTTCGACCGGGGCGGCCGCCTGCCGCTGCGGGCCAAGCCGGGCTGCCGCCCGACCCAGCGCGCCTATGCCCGCGCCGGCATCGTCACCCCCGAGATGGAATATGTCGCCATCCGCGAGAATCTGCGCCGGGCCGACCTGACCCGCGCCAACCGCGACGGCGAGGATTTCGGCGCGGCGATCCCCGACGAGGTGACGCCCGAATTCGTCCGCGACGAGATCGCCCGCGGCCGCGCCATCCTGCCCGCCAATCCCAACCATCCCGAAGCCGAGCCGATGATCATCGGCCGCAACTTCCTGACCAAGATCAACGCCAACATCGGCAATTCGGCGGTGGCCTCCTCGGTCGAGGCCGAGGTCGAGAAGATGGTGTGGGCGATCCGCTGGGGCGCCGACACGGTGATGGATCTCTCGACCGGGCGGCACATCCACGCGACCCGCGAATGGATCCTGCGCAACGCCCCGGTGCCGATCGGCACCGTGCCGATCTATCAGGCGCTGGAAAAGGTCGATGGCCGCGCCGAAGACCTGACCTGGGAGGTGTTCCGCGACACCCTGATCGAACAGGCCGAGCAGGGGGTCGATTACGTCACCATCCATGCCGGGCTGCGCCTCGCCCACATCCCGCTGACCGCCAAGCGGGTCACCGGCATCGTCAGCCGGGGCGGCTCGATCATCGCCAAATGGTGTCTCGCCCATCACCGCGAGAACTTCCTCTACACCCATTTCGACGAGATCTGCGAGATCCTCACCGCCTACGACGTCGGCATCTCCCTCGGCGACGGGCTGCGCCCCGGCTCGATCGCCGACGGCAACGACGCCGCCCAGTTCGCCGAACTGGAAACCCTGGGCGAGCTGACCCACCGCGCCTGGGCGTTCGACACCCAGGTGATGATCGAGGGCCCCGGCCATGTGCCGATGCACAAGATCAAGGTCAATGTCGAGAAGCAGCTCGCTTTGTGCGGCGAGGCGCCGTTCTACACCCTCGGGCCGCTGGTGACCGACATCGCCCCCGGCTACGACCACATCACCAGCGCGATCGGCGCGGCGATGATCGGCTGGTTCGGCACCGCGATGCTGTGTTACGTCACCCCCAAGGAGCATCTCGGCCTGCCCGACCGCCAGGACGTGCGCGAGGGGGTGGTGACCTACAAGCTGGCCGCCCATGCCGCCGACCTCGCCAAGGGGCACCCGGCGGCGCGGCTGCGCGACGACGCGCTGAGCCGGGCCCGCTTCGAGTTCCGCTGGCGCGACCAGTTCCACCTCTCGCTCGATCCCGAAAAGGCCCAGGACTTCCACGACCAGTCGCTGCCGGCCGACGGCGCCAAGCTGGCCCATTTCTGTTCGATGTGCGGGCCGAAATTCTGCGCCTACCAGATCTCGCAGGAGGTGCGCGACCTTGCCGCCAGCCAGGACGGCATGGCGGCCCAGGACGGCATGGCGGCAATGAGTGAGAAGTTCCGCGCCGAAGGCGGGGAGATCTACCAGCCGGCCAAGCCGGCGGCGGAGTAAAAAGAGTCCGGGCGCTGCCCGGGCCCGCCAGGGGCCGCAAGGCCCCTGGACCCCGTCGATTGGGGGGAGCTTGCGCCCGGGCGCCGGCTATGGTCTGCTCTCGGCATGAGAGCATTCTTCTCCCTCTGCTGCGGCGTGGTGGCGCTGGGGCTCGGTAGCGAACCGGTGGCGGCGGCACCGGCCGCCGATGGCGTGGCCGAGTTGGCCTCGCGCACCTTCCTGCTGTCCTGTGTCGCCTATCAGGGCGATTACGACACGCTGCGCCAGCATCTCCAGCCGGGGCAGGATCTCTATCTGCCGCCGCTGACCGCCGACGCCGCCCGCCCCTATCTGCGCGGGCGCGAAGGCGACGCCTGGGCCCGGGCCGATGCCGGGCTGGTGCTGGCGCTGCTGCGGGCCGACCGCTCCTGTCTGCTGTTCGTGCGCAAGGTCGGGACCGAGGCGCTGGCCCGCCGGTTGGAAGCCGATCTGCGCGCCGGGCTGGGCGGTTCGTTCACCGTGCGGGCGGCCGGCGACGAAACCCGCCAGGGCATGCGCGCCCGGTCGTTCGATCTGATTCCAACCGGATCCTACCGCGAGGCGCTGGTGCACCAGCTCGGCGGCGATCCGCCGGGGGCGCGGGTGGTGCTGACCACCGCCGACGGCGCCAATCCCGACCTGCAGGCGATCCTCACCATCGGCACGAGGCCATCCCCATGAGGCTGCGATCCGTCCTGGCGCTGCTGGCGCTGCTGTCCGCGTCCCCCCTCCCCTCCCTGGCCGGGCCGGTGCCCGATCAGGCCGCCCTGCGCGACCAGACCAGCCGGCTGGCGATCGCAGTGCTGGGCGAGATCTGCCTGCTCAACATCGGCGACGCCAACGGCATCGCCACCGCCGCCGCCCCCGGGGGCGAATTTGGCTTCATCGAGGCCCCGGCCGACCTGACCGCCCCGCTGCTGGGCGATCGCGGCGGCTATGTCCGGGTGCTGCGCCGGCCGGGCATGGGCGCGGTCACCCTGGTCGCCAGCAAGGACGGCGATTGTTCGGTGATGGCCGAATATGCCGACGCGGCGGCGATCCGCACCCACCTGCTGTCGATGGTCGAACGTGGCGGGCTGCGCAACGGCGGCAGTCTGGTGGTGCTCGACACCCGCGAAGACAACGGGGTGCGGCTGACCGATTACGCCCTCAATCCCCAGGGCTGGTTCGCCGAACTGCTGGCCAAGCGTTTCAACGGCGAGGGCGCCGCGCCGCTGCCGCTGGTCACCGCCATCGCCCCCCCCGGCCGCGCCGCCAGCGAGGCGATTCTGTCGGTCCGGCGGCCACCGACCGCCCACTGATCCCGACAAAAAGGGGGGAGGTCTGGAGGCGAACGCCTCCAGGCGGGGCGCGGGGCGGCAGCCCCGCAGGAGGCGGCCCCGACCGGACCGCCCCCCTCCGAGCCGCTCGCGTCAGAACTTCAGCGACAGGCCGGTCATGCCGAAATAGCCGTCGTTCTTCAGCGTGTCGCGATAGCCGTTGCTCGACAGCTTGTAGAGACCGCTCTCGAAATCGGCGTAACCGACCGAGGCCAGCAGATCGATGCCGGGGCTGAGGGCGTATTTGCCCGAGGCCTGATAGACGTCGATGGTGTCGTCGTCATGCTTGCCGATGCCGTAGCTGTCGAGCTTGACGCCTCGGGTCGCCGAATGGAAATAGGCGAAGCTGATGGCATAGGGGCCGGAGGCGTATTGCAGGCCGACATCATAGGCCTCGCCGCCGAAATCATAGCGGTAATTGACCCCGTTGCCGACCCCGAGCGCCCGTCCGATCGCGGTGGCGGCGGCGGTGCCAACCGGGTTGTTGCCGACGCTGCCATTGGCGCCGGTCGAGGTGGTGGAGACGTTGCCGGCCTTGGCGATCTGGTCGCGCGCCAGCTGGTATGACCCACCCAGGGTGAAGCCGGCATAGGACAGCTGGCTGCCGCCGCTGTACTGGTTGACCCGCTCGCCGGCGGCCAGTTCGGTCTGGAACGCCCCGGCCGACAGCTTGACCCCGACCGGGCCGAGGCTGGTGGCATAGCCGGCGCCGAGACCGTAGGCCTGGCCCCGGTTCTTGCCCTGGCCGCGATTGTCTTCGGTGGTGGCGTCGGGGACGTAGGTGGCGCCCAGGGTGACCCCGGCGAAGGTCGGGGTGAAATAGACGATCTTCTCCGCCTTGTTGTCGGCGATGATCGAGGTGGTCTGCCAGACTCCGGTGTACCCCTCGCGCTCGTTCATCCCCTCGACCGCCGCCGGTCGGGCCACCGCGAAGCCGGCGGTGGCCATGCCGCCGTCGTTCCAGTTGGCGGCGGCGTCGGGCGCCTGCACATGCAGCTGGTAGGCCGCGTTCTTGAGGGTGCCGAGCATCAGCTTGCCGAAGCCGCCTTCGACCCAGGCATAGCTGTGGTCGATCGGATCGGTGGTTTCGTCGGTGTGGCCGCCGGCTTCAAGCGACACGAACACCCCGACCTTCAGGCCGTTGTCGAGCGCGGTGCTGCCCTGGAACCAGATCTCGTTGTCGCCCTTGATGCCGGCGGTGTTGTAGGCACCGCTGGCGCCGCTGCTGTAGCCGCCCTGGCCGGTATAACCCAGCGCCTTGCTGTAGGCGCCGCTCTGGCTGGCGCCGACCACCCACCACTTGGAAAAGCCGCCGACATTGATCTTGATCGGATCCGCCGCCTCGGCCGGCCCGAGCCCGCCCAGGCACCCGGCCACCAACGCGGTGCCGACCAGAAGTCTGTTTTTCATGACCACCCTCGTCTTGAAAAGAATTGCCCGATATAGAGTGAAGACCCTAAAGGCAACACTCTATCCCGTGATTGTCACATTACTTCTCCCTGGAAGCGGGTTTCCCGTCAAGAAATAGCGCGGGTATCCGAGAAAAAACAGAACATCACCCCCTGCGGGAGAAGTTTTGTCGCGGGAGAATCTATCGGGAGGCAATAATTATGCTGCAATAGCGAAGAAAAAGAGAGGGCGCACCATAAGAAAAGGGCGGCCCAATGGGCCGCCCTTCCCTAACTCTGACGCTGAGACGTTCTTAGAACTTCAGCGACAGGCCGGTCATGCCGAAGTAACCGTCGTTCTTCAGCTGATCCTTGTAGGCGTTGTGCGAGAGGCTGTAGAGGCCGCTCTCGTAGTTGGCGTAACCGGCCGAGGCCAGCAGATCGATGCCCGGGCTCAGGCTGTACTTGCCCGAAGCCTGATAGAACTCGATGGTGTCGTCGTCATGCTTGGAGAAAGCGGTGCCGTCGAGCTTGGCGCCCCGGGTCTCGGACCGGAAGTACGAGAAGCTGATCGCATACGGGCCGGTGGCATACTGCAGGCCGACGTCGTAGCCCTGCCCGCCGTAATCGTACTTGTAGCTGGAACCGGTGCCCAGAGCATTGTTGATCATGCTCGCGGCGGAACCACCCAGCGGGTTGTTGACCACGGACGCGTTGCCGTTCTGACCGTTGTAGGTGGTGGTGGCCAAGCCGCCGCTCTTGGCGATCTGGTCGCGGGCGAGCTGATACGAACCACCCAGGGTGAAGCCGGCATAGGACAGCTGCACACCGGACGAGTACTGGTTCAGGATTTCACCGGCGTTCAGTTCGGTCTGAACCGCACCGGCGGACAGCTTGATGCCGACCGGGCCGATCGACCGGGCATAGCCGGCGCCGACGCCGTAGGCCTGGCCACGGTTCTTGCCCTGGCCGCGATTGTCCTCGCTGGTGGCGTCGGGGACATAGGTGGCACCGAGGGTCAGGCCGGCAAACACCGGAGTGACGTAGGTGATCTTCTCCGACTTGTTGTCGGTGATGATCGCGGTGGTGTTGGTGGCCGAGCTGAAGCCGGCGCGCTGGTTCAGGCCCTCGACCGCGGCCGGACGGACCACGGCGTAATTGCCGGTGGCGATGCCGCCGTCACCCCAGTTGCCAGCGGCGTCGGGCGCCTGCACATGCAGCAGGGCGGCGCCGTTCTTCAGGGTGCCGAGCATCAGCTTACCGAAGCCGCCTTCGACCCAGGCGTAGGACTGGTCGATCGGATCGGTGGTCTGATCACCGTTGCCGCCGGCTTCCAGCGACACGAACACGCCGACCTTCAGGCCGTTGTCCAGCGCGGTTTCGCCCTTGAACCAGATCTCGTTGTCGCCCTTGATGTCGACGGTGTTGTACGACCCGTTGGAGCCGTTGTAGCCATTGCCACCGCTGGAGTTCATGGCCTTGCTGAAGGCGCTGCTCTGGCTGGCGCCGACGACCCACCACTTGGAGAAGCCGCCGACGTTCAACTTGATCGGGTCGGCCGCTTGGGCGGCGTCGGTGCCGAAGAGGCTGGCCGCCACCAGCGCGGTGCTGGCGAAAAGAATCTTTTTCATGGTGTCTCCTCATCTCGGAACAACGACGCCAGAACCGAACGACCGTTTGCTCCACCGTCACGATTCCAGCGAATTGCCGAGGCCATATCGCCATGACCGGCCCGGTTGCGTCAAGCCGCCGGCCCCACCCCCTGTGGTGATCGTCGCGCACTGTGGCAGGAAAGCAACAACCCCGCCGTTCGGGTGGGCGGCGCAGCACAAAGCCCCGCCTCCGTTCAAGACGGAGGATCGGCCGGCGGCGACGGACGGTCAAACCAGGGGGACGGCGCCGACAATAGTTGCCCCGGCCCCGGCCGCGACTGGCGGACGGGGCGGCAACAACAGCGTCAATAAAGTGAAAGTTCAATGAAAACACCACCAGCCGCCGGAGCGGACTCCGGCGGCGGCGTGGCGGCGTCAATGCACGTCGAGCGGTTCGAGATCGTGCTGGCGCAGGGCGGCGAAGGCGAGCGGACGGTTGGGCGCGGTGCCGATCCGGGTGCCGTCGGCGGCATGGATCGCCCAGGCGCCGGCGTTATCGGGACGGACATAGGCGACCTGGGCGAGGCCGAGTCCGGCCAGATCGGCCTCGCTCATCACCGCGGCCGGCGGTTCGGGGGCGGCCTTCGGCCGTGCGGGGACGGGAATGGTGGTCATGGCTCAACCCTCCTCGCCGGCGGGGACGCGGATCGCGACGGTGCGGACCCGGGTTTCCGGCTGACGCCGGTACAGATCGACATGCAGCAGGCCGCGCTCGAGCGAGGCGCCCTCGACCTCGATGCCCTCGGCCAGCACGAAGGCGCGCTGGAACTGGCGGGCGCCGATGCCGCGATGGATGAACACCCGCTCGGCGCCGTCATCGGCCTGACGGCCCCGGATCACCAGCTGATTGTCCTCGATCGCCACCGACAGGTCGGACATCGCGAATCCCGCCACCGCCAGGGTGATGCGCAGACGGCTGTCGTCGACCTGCTCGATGTTGTAGGGCGGGTAGCCCTCGGGCGAGGTCTTGGAAATGCGGTCGAGCACCCGTTCGAAATGGTCGAACCCGAGCAGCAGCGGACTGTTGAAGGTGGTCAGGCGGGACATGGCGCGGTTCTCCTCCGGCGGCGAGCGAGAGCGGCGGCGGGGCCCGTGACGGCACCCCGGCGTCGGCGAACACCTATGATCTTGGGGCATTGGGGCCCGCCGTCAAGCGCGGCGACAACCGCGGCCCCGCCGCGACGGCCGAGGTTGCAACATCCCGGCCAAGGGGTATCATGAGGATCCAAGTCCTGATGGCAGCAGCGGTGGGGCAGACATGACGACCAACCTCCTTTCCGTGATTTCCGCCCTGGCCGAGGCGGCCGCCACCCGTCATGACGGCGCCCCCGCCCGCCCGCCCAAGCCGCTGATCACCCTGTCGCGCGATTTCGGTTCGGGCGGCGACGTGATCGCCACCCGGCTCGGGCAGGTGCTCGACCTGCCGCTCTACGACCACCAGCTCCTCAACGAGATCGCGGTGCGGCTGAAGGACGACCCGGCGATCGTCCGCATGCTTGACGAGGAATTCGGCCGCGCCAAGGACATGTGGCTCTACCGCCTGCTGTCGGGCAAGGACGTCAGCGCCGACGCCTACCGCGATTCGCTGGTCAAGGTGGTGATGAGCCTCAACCGGGTCGGCGGCATCGTCATCGGCCGTGGCGCCCATGTCATCCTGGCCGGGGAATGCGCGCTGCGGGTGCGGATCGCCGGCAGCCCCGAGATCTGTGCGCGGCGGATGGCCGCCGCCGGCCATGGCGACGAGGCCGGCCTGCTGGCCAAGGCCCAGGAGGTCAATCACAAGCGCGGCAAGTTCGTCTGGGACGTGTTCCAGTCGCGCCTGTCCGACGCCAGCGAGTTCGACCTGACCATCAACACCGACCGGATGTCCGATTTCGAGGACGTGGTCGAGACCATCGTCGTGCTGGCCAAGGCGGTGCAGAGCGGCCGGGTGCTGCGGCACGACCTCCAGACGCGCAAGCCGGCCTGATCGCGCCCCGGCGCGACCGGCCCTGACCCGACCCCGGCCCCACCCGCCGGGGTCCATCCCCCAGAGGAGGCCAAAGCGGTCGGAGAGCCCCCCCTCCCCCCTCCCGACGGCCCGTTCGCGCTGCCCGAAGCCGAGGGTTTGGCCCCCGCCCCCGCCGCCGGCTTCATCGATGCCTTCGCCTCCCTGCCCGCCGGCGAGATCGGCCGGCGCTGGGATCTGGCCCAGGCGCTGCTGCGCGACAACGGCGTCACCTACAACATCCATGGCGACCGGGCCGGGCTCGACCGCCCGTGGCAGCTCGACCCGCTGCCGGTGATCCTGCCGGCGGCGGAATGGGCCGACCTGTCCGCCGCGATCGCCCAGCGCGCCGGCCTGCTCGACAGCGTGCTGGCCGACCTGCACGGAAGGCGCGGCCTGATCGCCGACGGGCTGCTGCCGCCCGGCCTGCTCTATGCCAATCCGGCCTTCCAGCGCGCCTGCCACGGCTGGCAGCCCTGGGGCGGCCGTCATCTCCAGCTTTACGCCGCCGATCTCGGCCGGGGCGCCGACGGGGTGTGGCGGGTGCTGACCGACCATGCCGAGGTGCCGGCCGGGGCCGGCTACGCGCTGGAGAACCGCACCATCGTCACCCGGGTGCTGCCCGAGATGCACCGCTCGCTGCCGGTCGAGCGGCTTGGGCCGTTCTTCGACACCCTGCGCCGCAGCCTGCTGGCGCTGGCGCCGCGCCGGACCGAGCAGGCGCGGATGGTGCTGATGACCCCGGGCCCGCTCGACGAGGCCTATTTCGAGCATGCCTTCCTCGCCCGCCAGCTCGGCATCACCCTGGTCGAGGGCGAGGACCTGACCGTGCGCGACCGCACCGTGTTCCTCAAGACCCTGACCGGGCTGCAACGGGTCGACGTGATCCTGCGCCACATCGACGGCGAATGGTGCGACCCGCTCGAACTGCGCGGCGATTCCGCCTTCGGCGTCGCCGGGCTGGTCCAGGCCGCCCGCGCCGGCAACGTCGCCCTGGCCAACGCGCTGGGAGCCGGGCTGGTCGATGGCGCCCAGATGATGCCGTTCCTGCCGGCGATCGCCGAAAACCGGCTGGGCCAGACGCTGGCGCTGCCGTCGGTGCCGAGCTGGTGGTGCGGCACCCCCGACGGGCTGGAGACGGTGCGGGCCTCGTTCGACCGCCTCGCCCTGCGCCCGGCCTTCCGCCCCCGCGTCTCCCCGGTGCTGCCCGCGTTGCTCACCCCCGGCGAACGCGCCGCCCTGGCCCAGGCGGTCGAGCACCGGCCGTGGGAATGGGTGGCCCAGGCGGTGGACGACCTCGCCGCCGCCCCGGTATGGCATCACGGCCGGCTGGAGCCCCGCCCGATCACCCTCAGGGTGTTCGCGGTGGCCGGAGAGCGCGGCTGGACGGTGATGGCGGGCGGGCTGGTGCGGGTGGCCGACCCGCGCCGGCCGCCGCGCACCGGGCTGGCCACCGGCGGCGGCATCAGCAAGGACCTGTGGGTGCTGTCGGCCGCGCGTGCCCCCTCGCCCGCCGCCAGCCGGCCGCTGCGGGCGCGGGTGACCCTGGTGCGCGGCAGCCGCGACCTGCCGTCGCGCGTCGCCGACGACATGTTCTGGCTTGGCCGCAACCTCGAACGCTGCGAGGCCACCACCCGCCTGCTGCGCGCCGCGCTGCAACGGACCGAGGAGGCGCTCGACCAGGGCGACGGGCCGCGCGCCGCCGAGACCCTGGCCACCGTCGGCCGGCTCGGCCTCGCCTTGCCGCCCGGGCTGGGCGACCACCCGGCGCCGCAACTGCCCCGGCGGGTGGTCGAGTTCCATGCCGGCACCCATGCCGGCAGCCTCGCCGACCATGCCGCGCGGATGATCCGGCTCGCCGGCAGCCTGCGCGACCGCCTGTCGCTCGACACCTGGCGGGCGTTGCAGCGGCTGAAGGACGAGGTGGCGGCGCTGACCGGGCGCGACCGCCGCAGCGACACCCAGGGCCGGCTCAATCAGGTGGTGCTGACCGCCGAGGCGGTCAGCGGCCTCGCGATGGAGAACATGACGCGCGGGCCGATGTGGCTGTTCTGGGACACCGGCCGCCGGGTCGAACGGGCGACGGCGATCGCCGACACCCTGGGCGGGGCGCTGAGCGAGGCCGTCGACGAGCAGGGGGTGCCGATGGACCTGCTGCTGGAAATCTGGGACAGCGTGATGACCTACCGCTCGCGCTATCTCGCCGCACCCCGCCTCGCCGCCGTGCTCGACCTGCTGATGTGCGACGAGAACAATCCGCGCGCCTTGGCGTTCCAGCTCGCCGCGCTCGAACGGCACATGGACCGGCTGGTCGGCATCTCGGGCGAGACCGGCTTCCTGCGGCCGGAGCAGCGGCTGATGACGGTGCTGTGCGGCATCGTCCGCACCACCGATGTCGGCCTGCTGGCCGATGACGGCCAGGGCGGCGGCTTCGTCGATGCCGAACGCCTGCTCGAACAATTGCGCTCGCGGCTGTGGGAGTTGTCCGAGGTGATCTCGCGCGAATATTTCACCCACGCCCAGTGGCGGCTGCCGCTGGCGCCGATGGACCCGCTGCCATGAAGTTCCGCGTCCGCCACGTCACCCGCTATCATTACGGCGCGGCGGTGTCGCTGTCGCACCACGCCGCCCATCTGCGTCCGCGCGGCACCACCCGCCAGCGCCAGCGCGAGGTCAGCCTACAGATCCGCCCCGACCCGGCGGTGCTGACCGATGGCGGGCTCGATTATTTCGGCAACCCGATCACCTTCTTCACCGTCCAGGAGCCGCACACCACCCTCGAGATCGAGGCCGGCTTCGTGGTCGAGACCCTGCCGCCGCCGCCCCTGCCGCCGCAGGGCGGCCCGGCCTGGGAGACGGTGCGCGACCAGCTCGCGCTGGGCACCGGCCCCGGGGTCGAACGCGCGCTCGATTTCCTCTATCCCTCGCCGCATGTGCCGCTGCTGGCCGAGGCCGCCGCCTACGCCGCGCCCTCGTTCCCGCCCCGCCGCCCGCTGATCGAGGCGGTGCTTGATCTGACCCGGCGGATCAACCAGGATTTCGCCTTCGATCCCGACGCCACCGCCGTCGGCATCCCGCTGACCGAAGTGTTCGCCGGCCGGCGCGGCGTCTGCCAGGATTTCGCCCATGCCGGCATCGCCTGCCTGCGCGCCCTTGGCCTGTCGGCGCGCTACATCAGCGGCTACATCCGCACCCTGCCGCCGCCCGGCCAGGAAAAGCTCCAGGGCGCCGACGCTTCGCACGCCTGGCTGGCCGCCTTCGTCCCCGGCTGGGGCTGGCTGTCGGTCGATCCCACCAACGACATGCTGGCGGGCGAGGATCATGTGGTGGTGGCCTGGGGCCGCGATTACGACGATGTCAGCCCGATTCGCGGCGTGGTGCTGGGCGGCGGCGACCATCATGTCGAGGTCGCGGTCGACGTCGATCCGCTGTAATTCAGATCAGGACCTCGCGGTGGCTGTTGCGGGAGGGGGCGGCCGGGGTATTCGGCGCGATGCCGACGGCGGTGCCGGGGGAAGCGCCGGTTGACCGGGAGGCGCTGCACGGCAAGATCGGCCAGTTGACGGCGGAGAACGTTATATCATTCTTCCAGAGGCCACATGGTCAGGTCGTCGACGGGGCGAGGCATCCGACTTTCGAGCCAATCAGCAACCGTGCCGGGCCTCATTGCGTCGTCTCGACATTCAATGACCCATGAAAGGTAATCCCCCGGCCCACCATTCATGTAGGGCGGAGGCGATACTGGCTTGAAGACGGTCGGCAGACGCTCGGACATGGAGAGCTCGTTGAGAACGGAAGCCAGTTCCTGAACCGTGTACCACGCCAGTTGGTGGTCGATTTCAATCGAGAATTTTATCCACCAAACGCCATCGCTCATGCCTGAACCAAATCCGGCTGAAAGTGTGTCATTGGTCCTGATGGCCGGCACACGCACGAGGAATTCGAGCAGCTTATGAAATCGCGGATGATGTGCGTCGGATATCGTCAGGGCGCCCTCCCCTGCCACCGTTGTTGCCCCAGGCTGAAGACAAACAAAAACGCCGCAGCGTATGAGGCTGCGGCGAGTTCGTTCAAGTTGGTTGCGGGGGCAGGATTTGAACCTACGACCTTCAGGTTATGAGCCTGACGAGCTACCGGGCTGCTCCACCCCGCGTTAATGCGCTGGCGCGGCGAGGGGGATTGTAATCGTGATAGGTTTTTTTG